>JAGBGK010000017.1 GCA_017936005.1 Tidjanibacter sp. | reverse complement strand
GTCGTGAGACAGTTCGGTCTCTATCTGTTGTGGGCGTTGGAAATTTGAGGGAACCTGACTTTAGTACGAGAGGACCGAGTTGGACGAACCTCTGGTGTATCGGTTATGCCGCCAGGTGTACTGCCGAGTAACCACGTTCGGTGAGGATAAGTGCTGAAAGCATCTAAGCACGAAGCCAATCCCAAGATAAGATTTCCCTTGAGGGTCGTAGGAGACTACTACGTTGATAGGCTACAGGTGTAAAGTCAGTGATGGCAAAGCCGAGTAGTACTAATTACCCGAACGGCTTTCTATGAAAAGCTTTTTCTCATTCCTTAGTGTTAATGGACACGATATACTACTTAGATGTAGAGAAAAGATTTAGGTGGTTATAGCAGCGAGGTTCCACCTCTTCCCATTCCGAACAGAGAAGTTAAGCTCGCTTACGCCGATGGTACTGCATTTAGTTGTGGGAGAGTAGGTAGCCGCCTCTTCAAGGTCAGCCTTAACGGGTTGACCTTTTTTTTATGTGGTAATGTTAGGTTATGTTGTTTCATACCTTAACGCAAAAGCAACTGACCTTGAAGAGGCGGCCTTGCCGCCACTGATATAGACAATCCTCCCCAACCCCTCCTTTGAGAAGGAGGGACTTTCTTATTTATAGCATAGTTAGGGAAAACACTCGGAGTGCCCGAAGGCACCTTGAAGAGTCGGCTGTTGCCGCCACCATTTGTGTTACCTATCCCCCAAACCTCCCCTGTCGTAGGGGAGGCTTACTGTTTTTTTTGCCATTATGGGCCTTTTTTTTTGGGGGGGGGAGAGGTGTTGGTTTTTGTTCCGAATATGAGTATTTTTGTGTTACCTATTATAATATATACGCACAATGAAGAGAGTTTTTCTGATAATATTGGTGGGGGCTATTTGTCTGTTGGCTGCTTGCAACTCACACAAAGCAACAGACAAGGTGTTGGCCGAGGTGTGGCACTCCGACCAGAGTATCCGTATCCAGATGGCGGAGCTTATGAAGGCCGTAGTTACCGAAGGGCATACCGAGCTGATAGACTCGCTCATCAGTGTTGGCGATGAGATGCAGCGCAGGGATAGTGTGAATATCTCCATCGTTGCCGATATCCTACAAAGCGGTGTGCCAAAAGGACTTACGAAGGAGTCCTACAAGACTATTTGGATAGTGATTGACCATTCCTCGGTTGATGAGCAGGTGCAATACTTGCCCCTCGTGGAGCAGATGGCAAGTGAGAAACTCATTGAAAAAGATGACTTTGCGGTGTTCTTTGACCGAGTAGCCTTGGGGCAAAATCGTCCGCAACGCTATGGCAGTCAGACCGTTCAGTTTGGGACTCCCGAAGAGATGTACCTCTATGTGTGGCCTGTGGAAACGCCTGCAACTGTGGACTCGTTGCGTGCATCGGTGGGCCTCTCGCCACTTGACGACTATCTCGAACAACTCGCTGAAATTACAGGTATCAGGCCGCAGTTTATACCCACGTTGACCATTGAAGAGTTGAACGAGATGCGGAGATGCGAGGTCCAATAGGTGTAGGCTCGACCACAGAGGCTGGCTACACATCGGGTATGCCCCCAAAGTATCAGAGTAGGTCAGACCTAAATTAACTTTTGTTCTGTGGTTTAATTAATACGGCTTATAGGTATTGCCGATGGTGCTGTTTTGGGAGTCGAGGCGGACGGCGATGAAGAACAATATCGTGAAGGCCAGCAGCGACGAGCCACCATAGGAGAACATTGGCAGGGGGATGCCAATCACGGGCATCAGGCCGATGGTCATACCCACGTTGATAATAACGTGGAACAAGAATATACCCGCAACACCATAACAATAGACCCTACGGAAGGGCTCGTTTTGTCGTTCGCCCATCTTCATCAGGCGGATAATGAGTGTGGCAAAGAGCATCAACACCACAACGGCTCCCACAAAGCCCCACTCCTCGCCCACAGTGCAGAAGATAAAATCGGTACTCTGTTCGGGAATAAAGTCATATTTGGTCTGCGTACCCTGCAAGAAACCCTTACCAAAGAATCCGCCCGAGCCGATGGCAATCTTCGACTGGTTCACATTATAGCCCCAGCCTTTCAGGTCGCTTTCGAGTCCGAAGAGGTCGAGTATTCGTTTCTGTTGGTGCAGTTGCAGCACGTCGTTGAACACAAAATCGATGGCTCCGATGAAGAGTAGTGAGCCCACAAACATCGCTGCGAAGAGGTAGATATTTGCCAACTTGTTGCGGTAGGCATAGGCGAGGGCCACAATGAGCATCACCACCGAGGCTATAAGTAGAGCCCCGTAGTAGGTGAGGCTCCACCCCGCCACAAGAGCGAGTCCATAGATTGCAAGGCTCAGCGCACCCACCCCTGCAGTATAGATTGCGCTCTCCTTGGGGTTGTGGTTGCCGAGTGCCTGTACCACCACAAACACCGCGATAAGCCCCACGAGCAGGGCCACATCCGAGAGCAGGAACGAGCACACAAAGAGTCCGACAACGAGGAAGATGGCGTAGTAAATCCACGAGTTGAGTCCCTCTCGGTAGAGTACAATGAGGAACGAACAATAGACCAATGCCGAGCCCATATCGTTTTGTGCCAAGATAACTCCAATGGGAACAAGCAGTATGGCTCCCACACCCACAAGGTCCTTGAGCCTGCCGAGCGAGAAGTGGTATTCGCTCATAAAACGTGCGAGTGCGAGTGCAGTGGCGAGTTTCATAAACTCCGCAGGTTGCCCCGCCACAGGACCTAACGAGAGCCACGACTTGGCTCCATTAACCTCCTTACCCACAAAAAGCGTTGCCACCAGTACGAGCAGCATCAGCAGGTAGAACGGGTAGGCGAATTGGTGGTAGTAGATGTCGTCAACCAGCAGGATAACCCCTGCAACAACCATCGAAATAACAACCCAAATCATCTGCATACCATAGCGCGAGCCGAACGAGAAGCTCTCGCCTTCGCCCGCCGATGCGGCGTAGATGTTCATCCATCCGAGCAACATCAGCACCACAAAGACCAGAATGGTTTTCCAATCTATCTTGCTCCACCCAAGTTTATCATTTGCGCTTCTCATAGTTCGGATAGGCTATTTTCATATTCTTGATATACTCCACGAGTTCGGGCCTTGTTACCTCGCCATTGATGTATTGCTCCATCAGCAGGCTGGCGATGGGGGCCGCCACACTTGCGCCAAAACCACCATTCTCCACATATACCGAGATGGCAATCTGTGGGTTATCTTTGGGGGCGAAGGCGAGGAATGTGGAGTGGTCTTTGCCGTGGGGGTTCTGGGCCGTACCGGTCTTGCCACAGATGTCGAGCCCCTTGACGTAGGCCACACCTGCGGTGCCTATTTCTCTATGCACTGTGCCCCACATACCGTCGATGATGGGCTCGTAGTGTTCTCGGTCAACCATTGCGTAGTGCTTTTCGTAGAAGCGGATGTCGAGCGAATCACGGCCTTCTATGTGTTTGACAACGTGGGGTATATAGTAGTACCCACGGTTGGCTATGGTGGCAGCGAGGTTGGCCATTTGGAGTGGCGAGCAACCCAACTCGCCCTGACCGATAGCCATCGAGATTACTGTGAGTGAATTCCACCTCGGGTAGCCCTTGTCGTAGAACTCGGCCGAGGGAACAAAACCGCTACGCTCGGAGGCAAAGTCGGAGCCCAACTTGTCGCCAAAGCCGAAACTGCGTACATAGCGTTCCCAATTATCATATCCGCCCTCGGTGATACCGCCATACTTGGGGTTGTCGAGGGTGTTGCGGAAGACGTAGCAGAAATAGCCGTTGCAGGAGTTGCTCACAGCTTGTCGCAGGTTGAGTGGCGAGGGGTGGTCGTGGCACTTCACACCACGTCCTACCTTGTAGCCCTGATGGCACTCATAGCGATATCCCGGTTTGAGCACCCCCTCTTGTAAGCCAATGAGTGCATTGACAAGTTTGAATGTAGAGCCGGGAGGGTAGCTCGACATCACCGCACGGTTGAAGAGAGGTTGTCGGGGGTTGTTGAGCATCTTCACATAGTTGTTACCCCTATCACGCCCCATCAGTTCGTCGGGGTCGTAGGTGGGACTGCTGACCATCACGAGGATTTCGCCTGTGGATGGCTCAATGGCGATGATACTACCCACTTTGTCCTTCATCAGCTCCTCGGCAAACTGTTGGAGGGGTGCATCGATGGTGGTGGTTATGGCTGTTCCGGCAACGGGTGCACGGTCGTAGTGCCCCTCCTGATAGGATCCTTTGACCACTCCCCTCACATCAACCACGCTTACCTTTTCGCCCTTTTCGCCACGCAACAAGTCCTCATAGGCACTCTCAATGCCGGAGTAGCCTATGTAGTCGCCACGCTCATAGTATGGGTTTTTCTGAATGATGTTGTCGTTGACCTGACCGATGTAGCCCAATAGGTTGCCCGCAATCTTACGGGGGTAGGACCTTTGGGTGCGGAAGAGTGTGTAGAAACCCTCAAAGCCGGACTCGTCAAAGAGTAGTTTGGCCTCGGTGGTCATCTGTTTGACCACCACCGATGGGCGACTGCGAGAGTAGCTTTTGGCAGTGGCAACAGCTTTGGCTATAACATCAGGACTCACACCCGCAATGCGTGCGAGTGCAACCGTATCGAACCCCTCTTTGGGAAGGTTTTTGGGTATAACCATAAGGTCGTATGATGGGACACTCTGGGCCAGAAATTCGCCATTACGGTCGTAGATTTCGCCCCTCGGAGGGTGCTGCACCTCATAGCGAAGCACGTTGTTCTCGGCAGCGTCGCGATAGGTGTGGTCTACAATCTGGATGTGGAACAAACGAAAGCATAGCACCACAAAGAGTCCTATTACGAACCACCCCAAAGTTCTGTATCTGCTTTGTCCATTCATCCCTTCAACTAAGTTGATTATCTACATAGAAGAGCGGTTGTTAGTTGGTGATCTTGCGGAAGAGCGCAGCGGTAATCCACACCAGCACAACAGTCACCAACGTGCTCAAAATGATTTTTGACAACGTGAAGAAGAAATGGCTGCCGAGCGACTCAAAGCCAAAGAAGAGCGTTTGGTGAAGGCCCACAAGAATTATCGCATAGAGCAGGAAAGACTTGTTGTCGATGGCTCCGCCGAAGGGAATTTTCTCGTGCTGTACATCCTTACCCATAGAGATGTTCATAACTCCTGGACGCGCAAAGCCCACTGCTGCACTTGCAATGATGTTGAGTCCCGGGGTTCCCATTGTGATGTCCATAATTGCGCCCAACAGAACACCCATAATGAGCAGGCCCATTCGTCCCGTATTCACAGGTAGGAGCAGCAGGAACACAACATAGTAGAGTGGCACAACATAACGAGTAAGCACAAGGTTGTCGAACAGTAGTGCTTGCAGGAGCACCACTGCCACGAAAAAGAGTATGTATTCAATCGTGCGTTGCATATTTTTGTTGTCAACCGTCAACCGTCAACCGTCGACCGTCAATTTTCAATTTTCAATTTCAATTTCTCGTCTAATACCCACTATGTAGGCTCTCAAACTCCTCGCCACCCATATATCTCACAACCAACACCTTGTCTAATTTGGATAGGTCGGCTGCCAATTTCACAACCACATTGCTATTCATCCTATCCTCCGAAGGCTCGAATTTCTCCACAGTGCCGATGATGCGGCCCGGAGGAAAACGGTAGGAGATGGTGGAAACAATAGTATCACCCGGAGCGAAGTTGGCGTAGTAGGGGATGTCGGTGAGTTGAATTCTGCGCCAGTCGCCACCCGTCCAACTGATGGAACCCATATACTCACTCCGTGTACTCTTGCCACCCATTGTGAAATCCCTATTGGCCACCGAGATGCATACCGAAAAATGCTCGGAACAATCTATCGTGTAGCCCACAACGTAACCCTCTGGCGATAGAATGGCCATATTGCCCTCCACGTCATCCAAAAGGCCCTTGTTGATGGTGAAAAAGTTGTTCTGTCCAAATACCGAGTTCTTGACCACACGGGCAGAGGTGAAATAGTAGGGCGTGGAACTTTCTTCAACCCTCACAGCCTCCTCGTTTTCTTCAAAGACTGCGAGCCGATTCTCCAAGTATGCCACTCGTTGCATAAGCACATCATTTTCCTCACGCAACGCGAAGTAGTCGCTAACACCACGCAGCGCCCCTTCTACATTGGCGGTTACACGATTGGATATGGTCAACAATCGCGCCCTTGTGAAACTCGTGGCGCGGGTGTAATAGCCAATGGCCAGCACTTCAATGAGGACAAAGAGCACCGGCACAGCCACACGTTTCAACAATATAAGGACTTTGTTCATCCGTTCACCTCGGATTGAGTTGTTGTTTTCAAAATTACGTTGCGGTTACCCACCTTTGGGGCAACCGCAACAAACTTGTAGACACAGAGTTGGCGCAGACGATGTGTTCAAGAAAAACCGTTTGCCACCACTTCTTGTAAAACCTATTTCATCAGGAACGAGAAGCTGTTGATGTTCTTCAACGCCACACTCGTACCCCTCACGATAGCCCTCAGGGGGTCTTCGGCAATGATGAATGGGATGTTGGTCTTTTCTTGGAGGCGTTTGTCGAGGCCCTTGATGAGAGCACCACCACCTGCCAAATAGATGCCGTTCTTCATAATGTCGGAGTAGAGTTCGGGTGGCACCATCTCCAACACCTTCATCACAGCAGCGTCAACTTTCAACAGCGATTTCTCCAATGCGTAGGCAATCTCGCTATATGAAATGTTGAGTGTGGTGGGAAGGCTGGTGAGCATATTGGGGCCCGTAACCACAAAATCTTCTGGTGGATTTTCCAACTCTCTCAGCGCTGCACCTACCGATATTTTGATGTTCTCGGCAGTGCGCTCACCGATACGCACGTTGTACTGCTGACGGATATATTTTTGGATATCTTCCGTGAAGACATCACCTGCAACATCGATACTCTCACTGCATACGATACCGCCCAACGAGATACACGCAATCTCGGTGGTACCGCCACCGATGTCGATAATCATCGAGCCCTCGGGAGCCTCCACGTCCAAACCGGCACCCAAAGCAGCAGCCATAGGCTCAAAAATCATATAGACATCCCTTGCGCCTGCGTGCTCTGCACTCTCCCTAACGGTACGAATCTCCACGTTGGTAGAGCCAGAAGGGATACAAACAACCATTTTGAGCGAAGGACTGAAAAGGTGGCCATTGGTCTTAACCTTCTTGATCATACCCCTGAGCATCTGCTCGGCAGCGTTGAAGTCGGCAATCACACCGTCCTTCAAAGGACGAATGGTTTTGATGTCCTGGTGGGTTTTGCCGTGCATTTTTTGAGCCTCCTTACCGATAGCCATAACCTTGCCGGTGTGGATATCCACAGCGATAATGGAGGGCTCATCCACAACGACTTTGCCGTTGTGGATAATGAGAGTATTGGCGGTTCCCAGGTCAACTGCCAACTCTTGTGTTAATGAAAACAGGCCCATTTTATCTTATATTTTTTGTACGATTTTGCTAAATAGCGTTACAAAGAACAAAAGTAAAAAAAATATATTAAATTTGCGCACCATAAAACGGACAATAAATTCATAATTTTACAGAAAAATGATAAAACTTGAAACCAAACACATCTCGTGTGGCGTAGAGGCCTCCGAGGTGGCAGCACTTGCAGGTGCAGCACAACAGGCTAACTCGTTGCTCCACAGCGGAGAAGGAGCAGGTAACGATTTCCTCGGTTGGGTTAATCTCCCTTCGAGCATCACTCCCGAAGAGATTGAGGCAATCAACATCACAGCACGCACTTTGGCCTCCAAAGCAGAGGTTGTCATTGTCATCGGTATCGGTGGCTCCTACCTCGGTGCAAAGGCTGTTTTGGATGCAATGAGCAGCTCGTTCCACTTCTTGGAGAAAAACCGCAAAAACCCCTACATTGTTTTTGCCGGCAACAACCTGTCGGAAACCTACACTGCCGAACTCCTCAATGCTGTTAAGGATTATAGCATTGCCGCCATCGTTATCAGCAAGAGCGGTACCACCACCGAGCCTGCCGTGGCTTTCCGCCTGATTAAGGCCGAGATAGAGGCTCGCTATGGTAAAGAGGAGGCTCGTGAGCGCATTGCAGCTGTAACCGATGCAGCACGTGGCGCACTCAAAACCCTCTCCACTGCCGAGGGTTATGCAACCTATGTTATTCCCGACAACGTGGGTGGTCGCTTCTCGGTGCTCACTCCCGTGGGTCTTCTGCCCCTCGCTGCCGCAGGTATCAACATTTCCGAGTTGGTGCGTGGTGCAAGGGATATGGAGGTTGCCACTGCCGAGGGTGTGCCCTTCGAGCAGAACATTGCTGCACAGTATGCCGCAGCGCGCAACGCCCTCTACAACAAGGGATATAAGATTGAGATTTTGGCTTCCTATGAGCCTCGCCTCCAATACATCGCCGAGTGGTGGAAACAGCTCTATGGCGAGAGCGAGGGTAAGGAGAACAAGGGTATCTTCCCCGCAAGCGTAACCCTTACTGCCGACCTCCACTCTATGGGACAATATATTCAGGAGGGCGAGCGCACCCTCTTTGAGACCGTTATTAGCGTGGCACAGCCCGATGGTAAAGTAACCATCGAGACCGATAGCGACAACCTCGATGGTCTAAACTTCCTTGCCGGCAAACGCCTCGACTATGTGAACAAGATGGCTGAGTTGGGTGTTGTTTTGGCCCACGTTGACGGAGGTGTACCCAACATCCGCATTGAGATTCCCGCCATCAACGAGTACTACATCGGTGGCCTTTTGTACTTCTTCGAGAAGGCTTGCGGTATCAGCGGTTACATTCTGGGTGTCAACCCATTCAACCAGCCCGGTGTGGAGGCCTACAAGAAAAATATGTTTGCACTCCTCGACAAACCTGGGTATGAGGAGGCTTCGGCAGCCATCAAAAAACGCTTATAAGAAAAATGCAGATTGCGGGTGAATTTCACACCGCACTTCAATAGGCGAGTTCCTCATTTGCGACAAGCAAACTGCGGACTCGCCTTTTCGTTTGGTGCAAAATTCCCTCCGCACTTTGCATTTTTCAAAAACGCAGATTGCAGGCGACTGCGGCGTCATACTGCGACAAACCACCTCCTCATTTGCGTTAGCAAACTGCGGAGGTGGTTTTCTTGTGTGCCTTGCATTTGCCGCACACTTTGCGTTTTTTTGTTGTGGTGCTTGCTGACGTTTGGATGTAATGTAACCTACCATCTACACAAAAGGGCCTGTGGCCGCTGTGGGCCCGCTTTATTGTGAGCCGTATATCAAAAAAGCCATTGACCAAACGGTCAATGGCTTTTCTATTTCAGAAGTGGGTCAACCTTTTAGAACAACACCGAGTAACTCATTGTGAAGACACTCTTGTGCTGTTTGGAGCCGGAGATGATAGGGCTGTTAACCTGCTCATAGGTGTTGTCGGCATACTCTCCATAGAAGTCATAGAGTACGCTATTGGTGTAGCGAGCGGTGCTCGAAGTCCACGCAAAGTCCAACGACGACCCCGATGCAAACCTCACTCCGCAGCCCAACGAGAAGTTGGTGGTGGCGCGTTTGTGGTTGCCATAGAAGTAGTTGCCATTGTCGTCATACTGCTCTGCAGCCTTATTGAAGGGCGAACCATAGAGGGCATAACCGCCACGCAGATAGACACCGTTAATAGGGACAATCTCCACGCCAACCCTCACATTGTGGGAGGTGCCCAAGTCGGCTTCCACATCTTGGCGGAAGCTATCCTCGGCCCAATGGTCTTGCGATTGGAGCCTTATGGAGCGATTCCACACAATGTCGTAGTCCAGCGAGAAGAGAGCTCTGTTGCCAAGCGCATACGACATGCCGAGAAGCAATTTGCTGGGCGAGGTATAGTTGTATGTATAGTTGTGGACCAGACTTTCCGAGTCGTAGAAAGTGGGGTCCTGATTGGAGTTTGGCTCAAACCAAGTCTGCATACTTGCCACATAGTCCCTAGTGAGGGTGGTCAGTGTGCGAGTGTGGTAGGCCACGCCCAAGCGCAACGAAGGGATGGGGCGTAGGATTGCGCCAATTTTGAGGTTGATCCCCGAACCATAGTTGCTCTCAATGGGGGTGTAGGCCATAGCTTTGAGCAGTGCAGGGTCGCTGATTGGTTGCGAGTAGTTCTCGGTGTAGTAGTAGCGGATGGTCTGCGAGATGTCCTGAATGCCGAGTGTAGCGCCAAGATATAGGATGTTGGCGATGTTCATACCCGACGAGAAGGAGTATTCGCCCACCGAGCCACGCGAACGTGTCTGCAAGCCACCGGCAATGCTTGCATCGGGGTGGATGCCAGAAACTGTATATCGACCTGTTTCTTTACCATCTGCGGTCTTTACGGGGTCGATGAGAGCTGTCTGATAGGCAAGTGCGCCACCCCACTCGTCAACGTAGATGTTCTCATTGCGGAATGGGTCGGAGTTGTAGCTGAGTGCCGATGATGGGAAGCCCTCCATTTGGAGCGCAAAAAAGTCGCCAATGCTCACTCCGTCGCCTTCCCAACCGAAGCTTTCGTCGTAGTTCAGGTCGGCGAGTTTGTTGTAGGCGAAGCCAAATGTGAAACTAACCAACGAACCCGAGCCTTGGTAGATATTCAAAGCGGTGCCAATCTGGTTGAAAGCAAAGGAGGTCTGTCTTTTACCGCTGGGGGCAAAGTTGTTGGAGGCGGTGGTGATACCCAGGTCGCCCGAGATGGTGAAAGCCGACGAACGATACATACCCAAGCCTGCGGGGTTGATGCTCATACTTGAAATGTCGGCACCGAGCGAAGAGAAGGCTCCGCCCATTGCGGCTACGCGCGCCGACATATAGGTGTGCTCCTGCTGTGAGAATTTCAGCGCATCGGTATATTTCATATATGCGGGACTGATGAGTGTTCCGCCAAACTCGGAGTAGGTGGCCTGCGCTCCCAGCGAGAATACCGAGAGCGAGGTGGCCACTAATATGCTTAAAACTTTTTTCATAACGACTTCTTATTCTACTTACAATAAGTGTTCTTTTTGAGTGCCGTGGTAGGCTTACCTTCGTGCGCCACCACTACGGCTACCCGAATAGGAGCCACCACGGTTGCTGCTACCGGAGTAGGAACTACCACTCGAATAGGAGCTTCCGCTACTACGGCTACTGCTGCCACTCGAATAGGACGAACTGCTCGAACGAGTGCTGCTGCCACGGCTGCTACCACTCACCGACGAGCGGTTGCCACTCGACGAACTGCCACTGACGGAGCCACGACGTCTGTTGGTGGCGCGGTTGCCCACGCTCGACGAGTTCTTGTTGTCGCCCCTATTGGTCGACGGTGAAACCCTGTTGCCACTCGGGCGGCTGGAACTTCCACTGCCTGCACCAATCGTGCCACTCGGACGTCCGCTCGATGCTCCGCTACCAACCTCGCCACGAGAGCCATTGATGCGCTCGGCATAGCTCGGACGACCTCCCGATGAGGGGCGTGCCGAAGAACCGCTTGCATAGCTCGGACGGTGTACCACGGGCGACTTGCCTCCTCCGGGGCCACTCGGCTTGTGCCCACCTCCTACACCGTGCGAAGGAGCGTGGTGGGGTGGGTGATAGTGGTGAGGCGGGATGTGGCCATAGTGTGGACCGTGCCAGTGGTGGTAGTATGGGTTGTAATAGGGGGTGTAGTATGGCGAGTGATACCAGCCCCAATAGTAGTCATAGTAGAATGGGTTGTAGTGGTAGTCCCACGCGCTGTAACGATAGTAGTAGGGACGGCCCCACGAACCAAACATTGCAGTAACATAGCGAGGCTCCACCCACACCTGGTCGCCCATAACCATCACGGTGTAGAAGGCTGGGTCATAGGCCATAGTGAGGAAGTATGCATCACCATAGCGGTAGTCCCAATAGGAGGATGGTAGGTTGTAGGTGGGCGAGGAGAAACCACGCAGCCTGCGTGCGTAGGCGCTCTCGTAGTCGTCAACATAGATATTGTTGATGTTGACAACGGTGCCTGCTGCTACGGTCGTTGTGGGGTTCACCTCGTCAAGCTCTATACCTCCGAGGATATCCGCAAGGTCAGCCTCGGCTTTGGCGGCTGCAATCATTGCTTGTATCTTCTCCTCTTTGGCTTTTGCTGCTGCGGCCTCGGCTTCGGCGGCGGCTTTTTCGGCCTTTGCTATGGCCACGCGGTCGTGGGTGGCATAGAGGTCGTCCACATAGGAAGTGCTTGCACCCGAAGCGAGCGCAAAGGCTCCGCTGGCGCACGAGTTCATCGACAGGAGGGCCACAAAGGCGGTGGCAAGCAGTGTGATGTTTTTCATTCGTATCATAGTCATCTCCTTTCTTTTTTTAGACTCGAAAAGGCGAGTGTGGGTTTATAATCTTTTGTAATGTAGACCTCGCTTTGGGGCGAAAGTAAATTTTGATCGTTGCGGGTGTTGTGTTACCCTTTCTACTATTATGACGCAAAAATGGTGCATTTAGTTGCATCGGATGTGCAAAAAACTCTTTTTGCAGGGATGGGGTGATAAATTCGGCAAAAAAGTGTACCTTTGCGGCGCAAAGGTTTCTCCCCCATACAAAAGTATGGTTTTTGACGGGAATTTCCTACACTTAGAGCAGAATAAAATAGATATCAGACGAAAAATAGAGAACAATGGCAAAAGAACTTAAACAACTCACCTCGCGTGAGGAGAACTACTCGCAGTGGTTTAACGACTTGGTAGTAAAGGCTGGCCTGGCCGAGAACTCGGCTGTAAGGGGCTGTATGGTAATCAAACCCTATGGTTATGCAATTTGGGAGAAGATGCAGCGTGCGCTGGACGATATGTTCAAAGCAACCGGCCACCAGAATGCCTATTTCCCACTCTTTATCCCCAAATCGTTTTTCAGCCGTGAGGCCGACCACGTTGAGGGTTTTGCAAAGGAGTGCGCTGTGGTTACCCACTACCGCCTGATGAATGATCCTGACGGTAATGGTGTGGTTGTGGACCCCGAGGCTCGCTTGGAGGAGGAACTCATCGTTAGGCCCACCTCCGAGACCATCATCTGGAATACCTACAAGAACTGGATTCACTCCTATCGTGACCTGCCTATCCTGTGCAATCAGTGGGCAAACGTGGTGCGTTGGGAGATGCGTACCCGCTTGTTCCTCCGTACTGCCGAGTTCCTCTGGCAGGAGGGCCACACTGCTCACGAAACCCGCGAGGAGGCCGTTGAGGAGGCACAGAAGATGATTCGTGTCTATGCCGACTTTGCCGAGAATTGGATGGGTGTGCCTGTGATTATGGGTACCAAGACCGCCAATGAGAGGTTTGCAGGCGCTGTGGATACCTACACCATTGAGGCCCTGATGCAGGATGGTAAGGCGCTCCAAAGTGGTACTTCGCACTTCCTCGGACAGAACTTCGGCAAGGCTTTTGATGTTCAGTTTGCAACCCGTGAGGGTGGCCTCGACTACGCTTGGGCAACCTCGTGGGGTGTGTCCACTCGTCTGATGGGTGCTCTGATTATGTCGCACTCCGATAATAATGGCCTCGTTCTGCCTCCCAAGTTGGCCCCCATTCAGGTTGTGATGATTCCCATCTACAAGGGCGATGAGGAGTTGCAGAAGATGACCGAGGAGTTGGAGAAGATTGCAGTTAAGTTGCGCGCTAAGGGTATCAGTGTGAAGATTGATAACCGCGATAACGTTCGCTCGGGCTTCAAGTTTGCTGAGTATGAGTTGAAGGGTGTGCCCGTAAGGCTTGTTGTTGGTCCTCGCGACCTCGCAAATGGCACCGTGGAGATGATGCGCCGTGATACTTTGGAGAAGGAGAGCGTTGCTTTGGAGGGTATCGAAAACCTCGTGGAGGCAACCTTGGAGGATATGCAGAAGACCATCTTCGAGAAGGCCCTCTCGTTCCGCAACTCAATGATTACCAAGGTGGACACTTGGGAAGAGTTCAAGGATGTGTTGGAGAATAAGGGTGGCTTCATCCTTGCCCACTGGGACGGCACCACCGAAACTGAGATTGCTATCAAGGATGCTACGAAAGCAACCATCCGCTGTATTCCATTCGATTCACCCGAAGAGGAGGGTGTGTGCGTGTTTAGCGGTAAACCCTCCACTCGCAGGGTACTCTTCGCAAAGAACTATTAGTATCATTTAGAGTAAAATAGGAACACTATGTCTAACGAACAGAAACCCCAGAACCGCCTCGAAATCGAACTCGATGCCGAGGTTGCACAGGGCCAATACTCCAACCTTGTGGTCATCACCCACTCCACCTCGGAGTTTGTGTTGGACTTTGCCGAGATGTTACCCGGTATGCCCAAGGCGAAGGTTAAGAGCCGTGTGATTATGACTCCCGAGCACGCCAAACGACTTCTCTTGTCGCTGCAGGAGAATGTGGGGCGCTTTGAGAATAAGATGGGTACTATTGCGATTCCCGGAGGGCCCGCAGGTCAAAATGGCGGCGGTTTCAGTATGGGACAGGCGTAGAGAACAAAAGAGAGCAACACCGAGTGTTGCTCTCTTTTGTTTTGTCGACCGTCGACCGTCAACCGACAACCGTCAGCAATTTGCGGGTTTGTGTGCAGTCTTTGGCTATCTGCTCGCAGAGTGCTTCACGAGAGGCGAACTTCTGTTCGGGGCGCAGGAAGTGGAGCAACTCTACCTCCAATGTGCGACCATAGAGGTTGCCCTCGAAGTCGAGCAGGTGGGCCTCGATACGCACCGCACCATTCTCCACAACCGAAGGACTGCGACCAATGTTAACCACAGCAGGATGTGGGATGTTGTCAACGGTGGCCACCGCAGCATAGACTCCGCTGGTAATCTCGGCTACCTCTTCCGAAGCGTGAAGGTTGGCTGTGGGAAAGCCCAGTGTGCGACCTAAACCATTGCCGTAGATAACCTCACCTACCAATTTTATATTTAGAGTGTTGGTTTTCAAAACTAATTGTTGTCTTTCCGCAAAAGAATTACTATCTTGCGCCAAATATACGCATTTTTTATGGAAGAGATAGTTCATCCCAAAGGTAAAATTTACTATTCCGTGGGCGAGGTGTGCGAATTGTTCGGTGTGAACGCTTCGTTGTTACGCTTCTGGGAGGAGGAATTTCCCGTGCTGAAAATCAAAAAGGACAGCCGAGGACACCGCAAATACACTCCCAAAGATGTGGATAACCTCCGACTCATATACCACCTTGTCAAAGAGCAAGGTATGACCCTCGAAGGTGCTCGCAAACGTATGCGTAACAATCCCGAGGGGGTGAGCCACGATGCCGAGATTGTCGAAAGGCTCAAAAACATACGCAATATGCTTGCCGCATTGAAGGCCGAGATGGGTATAGACACGGAGGTGATTGAGATTGAGGAGGATGCCGATGTTGAGGTAGAACCGGTGGTTACCTCGCCTGCGCCTGTGGCCCCTGCACCAATTGAGGTGGAAGAGGTGGTAGCGGAGCCTGCTGTTGAGGTTGAGGCCACCGAGCCTACACCCACGGCCAAGCCCGCCGAGAAGTTGGCCGAGTTCCAATTGGAGCCCCAGCCACAACCATCTGCCGAAGAATCACACAAGAAGACACCTCGTGGTGCGAAGGTGGGAACGCTAATAGGAGGAAACCTCTTCTCGCCCGAAGATATACGTTTGGCTGTGGCCAAAAAGAACTCCAAAGAGGCAAAGAGTCAGGTCATCGAACAGACGCTTTTTTAATGATACCACAGTAGGATAGAGCGATGAAAGTCAAAGATATTGTTGCGCTGTTGGAGGCCGAGGTGCCTCTGGCTTGGCAGGAGAGTTACGACAATGCGGGCCTTGTGGTTGGTAGTCCGGAGGCCGAGGTGGAGAGGGTGCTTATTGCGCTGGATGCCACCGAGGAGGTTGTGGAGGAGGCCATAAGCGAAGGGTGTCAAATGGTTGTTACCCACCACCCCATAATCTTCCGCCCCATCAAACGCCTCGCCGATGAAAACCGCCAGCAACGCACCATCGCCAAAGCCATCCGCCACGGCATTGCACTCTATGCGGCCCACACTAACCTCGATAGCGCACCCCAAAGGGGTATCAGCCACCACTTGGCTGCCCTGCTCGGCTTGAATGTGGTCGCCCTCTTGGAGCCGAGTGCGGTGGAGGGGGTTGGCATCGGAGTCGTGGGCGAACTGCCCGAGGCGGTGGCAACGGAGGAGTTTCTGGCACGCATCAAGGATGTCCTCGGTGTGGTCGCTCTGCGCCATAGCACGGTGAGAATAGACTCGGTGCAGAGGGTGGCCATTTGTAGTGGCTCGGGCGGTGGCCTCATTGAGGTGGCCGAAATGTCGGGTGCCGACCTCTACCTTGCTGCCGACTTCAAGTACCACGACTTTGTGGATGCCGACCGTATGGTGCTGGTGGATGCTGGCCATTTTGAGAGCGAAATTTGCGCAATTGAAATTTTGTTTGATATATTATCAAAAAAAATAACTACTTTTGCACTCCGCAAGAGTGCTTGTGCCGAAAACCCCGTAAAATACAAGATTTAGTAGATGGGTGGGCGTGAGCAATTTCAACCAAAAACAACGAAACACAGAATATACAAGACTATGGCAACAACCAACAAAAAAGCCACCGAGGGCGTGGATTACACTATGCAGGAGCGCATTAAGGCCCTGTATGAGTTGCAGAAAATCGATTCGAGGATTGACGAAATCAACAAGATTAAGGGTGAGCTCCCTATGGAGGTAGCTGACCTTGAAGATGAGGTTGCAGGACTCCAAACCCGCATCGCTCACATCCAGTCCGAGATAGACGAAATTACGGCTCTCACCCGTCAGGCAAAAGAGGAAATCGAGCAGAGCAAAATGCAGATTGCAAAGTATGAGGAGCAGCAGCAGAATGTACGTAACAATCGCGAGTTTGATGCCATCAGCAAAGAGATTGAGTATCAGCAGTTGGAGGTTCAGCTCAGCGAGAAGCACCTCAAAGAGTACTCTGTGGCAATGAAGGCCAAGAAGCAGAAACTCGAAGAGGCAGAGGCTGTGAAGGCTGACCGTATGATTGACCTCAACAACAAACGCACCGAGTTGGAGGGTATTGATGCAGAGACCGCAAAGGATGTTGAGGCATTGCAGGCACAGGCAGACAAGGCTCGTCTGGTTATCGACGAGAGGTTGCTCACCGCCTATGGCCGTATCCGTTCGAATGTTCGCAATGGTTTGGCTGTTGTTCCCGTGAAGAGGGATGCTTGTGGTGGTTGCTTCAACCGTATTCCTCCCCAGCGTCAGAGCGAGATTCGTCAGGGCAAGAGGATTATCATCTGCGAGTATTGTGGACGTATTCTTGTGCACGACGATTCCGAAGAGTAAAAAACCGATTCTCTCGGGTAAATTTTGCACCAAAATTCAGAGAGCGAGTTCCTCACCTACGCCAAGTAGGCTGCGGACTCGCTCCTTCTTTTGGCACAAAATTTCCTCCGAGATAATCAGTTTTTTGTGGGGCAACTCAATGCCTAATAAACCCCACGGCCAAAATAGGGGAAGCGTCATTCTGACGCTGCCTTGCATTCATCTCGTTCTGTGCGTTTTTTTGTGCTATCGAACGCTTGGCTGCACTCCAGCCAAAATAACAAAACAGGCTGTGCTTGCAAAATTTCCTCCGAGATAATCAGCTTTTTTGTGTGGTGCTCCCACCATTTCACTCACGGGTAACAAAAATGTAACCCGTGAATAAAAGGGACTTTAATGAGTTTAGGGAGTTTAGGGAAGATAAGGGCGATAGGGGAGAGTGATTGTGTTTAAGTATGCCTTTACCTATATATAATATGGTGGGGTTTTTGGTGTGTTTTGTATAAAAATGCACGAAAAATTAAATTTTTCTTTAGTTTTTTTTGGAGGTAAAAAAATTTGCTCTATCTTTGCACCACCAAAACGGAACAAGCTCGGTTCGTCTAGCTGGTCCAGGACGCAAGATTCTCATTCTTGAAATCATGGGTTCGAATCCCATACCGAGTACAACAATTAATTCAGCCCCTGCTCGAAAGAGCAGGGGCTTTGTTTTTGCGGCCATTCTGTGAGCTTGCTCACAAAGAATGTGGCCACAAAAACAAAACTGCTGCCCGTGGGCATCATGGCTGAATTAATTGTTGTGCAACTGCCCTGCGGCAGCACACGGGATGGACAAGCGAAGCGCCGTCAATCCCATACCGAAGTGCTGACGAGCGTGGCCATTCTGTGAGCTTGCTCACAAAGAATGTGGCCACAAAAACAAAACTGCTGCCCGTGGGCATTATGGCTGAATTAATTGTTGTGCAACTGCCCCGCGGGTGCCTTCGGGCACTCCGAGTGTAGACTTTGCTCTGCAAAAGAAGGGATGGACAAGCGAAGCGCCGTCAATCCCATACCGAAACGCTGTCAACCCCATATAGTATAACACCTATTAGCCCCTACTCGAAAGAGTGGGGGCTTTGTTTTTGTGGCTACGTTGCATAAAAAACTCCTCATTGTGGAGTGATATGTTGAGATTTTCGTATATTTGTGGTTAGCAAAGTAAAAAAATAGTCACATAAACATAACACTACAAAAAACTATGAAACTGAAAATTCGCTTGATTATTATGAACTTCCTGCAATATGCAGTGTGGGGAGCCTATCTGACAAGTATGGGCCGCTACCTTGCAGGTGCAGGTATGGCAGAGAACATTGGTTGGTTCTATGCTATGCAGGGTGTGGTCTCAATCTTTATGCCCGCATTGGCAGGTATCGTGGCCGACCGTTGGCTGCCCGCACAGAAGGTGTTGAGTATCTGCCACACTATGGCCGGTGCGTTGATGTTGGCCGCAGGAGTCTATGGCCTTTCGACTGCGACACCCGAGTTTGCAACTCTCTTTACACTCTACTCGTTCAGCGTGGCATTCTTTATGCCCACCATTGCCCTCTCCAACTCGGTGGCCTACTCGGCTTTGGAGGGCGCAGGTATGGATACCGTTAAGCACTTCCCGCCCATTCGTGTATTCGGTACCGTGGGCTTCATCTGCGCAATGCTTCTCACTGATGCTCTCGGCTTCCAGGCCAACGCCAAACAGCTCGTATTCTCCGGCGTTATCGGTTTGGTGTTTGGTGCCTATGCACTCACACTGCCTGCTTGTGCTGTGAATAAGAGTGCCGAGAAGAAGAGCCTTGCGGATGCTCTTGGTCTGAAAGCCTTTGCGCTCTTCAAGCAGAAAAAGATGGCCATCTTCTTCATCTTCTCGATGTTGCTGGGCGTGTCGTTGCAGATTACCAATGGCTTTGCCAACCCCTTCCTCGGTAGTTTTGAGGCCATCCCCGAGTATGCCGACACCTTTGGTGTTCAGCACTCCAATATGCTCATCTCCCTCTCGCAGGTGAGTGAAACACTCTGCATCCTTCTCATTCCCATCTGCTTGCGTAAGTTCGGTATTAAGAAAGTTATGCTTATGGCGATGTTTGCTTGGGTGTTCCGCTTTGGTCTGTTTGGTGCAGGCAACCCCGGTGGCGGTGTGTGGATGTTCATCCTCTCGATGATTGTCTATGGTATTGCGTTTGACTTCTTCAACATCAGCGGCTCGCTCTTTGTTGACCAGTCCACCGAGCCAGAGATTCGTTCAAGTGCACAGGGTGTCTTTATGATGATGACCAACGGTATTGGTGCAACGGTTGGTACCCTTTCGGCACAGGCTGTTGTGAACGCTTGTGTCAACTCCAAACCTCTGGCCGAGCAGGCAGCAGGTTGGAGCACAGCGTGGTACATCTTTGCGGCATACGCATTGGTTGTTGCCCTGCTGTTTGCCATTGTTTTCAAGTATAAACACGAGCCCAACAAAGCCTAAAAAGGGACTGTTGTGATGCGATATTGGGCGGTAACCCGTGTGGGTTGCCGCCTTTTTTGTGCAGCAACACTCGGGAATGTGTGCGAAAATACTCTTTTATGTGCAAAATTGAGATTGTTGTCGTGCTAATGTTAAATTTGCGTTAGGGGGATATTAAGTAATTGTTAATTAAGGAACAAAGGGCTTGGCTGTCTTAAATATTGGGTTACATTTGCGGTGCGAAACAATATTAGACACATAAAAATATATGTCAGCAATCTACACATTTCTTGTCATCGTACTGCTTCTCTTGGCAGTGGGAGGCCTCTATGTGGGCGTATCCAATGACGCAGTAAACTTCCTTAACTCGGCACTCGGTTCCAAGGCAGCACCCAAGAAGGTCATCCTCGCGGTGGCCTCGGTGGGTATCATCATCGGTGCGCTCACTTCGAGCGGTATGATGGAGGTGGCCCGTAGCGGTGTTTACTACCCCGAGTTCTTCACCTTCCACGAAGTGATAATGCTCTTTACGGGTGTGATGTTTGCCAACGTGATTCTGTTGGATGTATTCAATTCGCTCGGTCTGCCCACCTCGACTACCGTAGCCCTCGTGTTCGGCTTGCTCGGCTCGGCTATTGCAGTGAGCATCTTCAAAGAGCCCGTGATTGGCCCCGATGGCACGCCCGAAACGCTCATCAACTCCGGCAAGGCGCTGGCAATGATTGCGGGTATTCTGCTTTCGGTCGTGTTGGCCTTCATCACAGGTACGATACTGATGTTTTTCAGCCGCCTTCTCTTCACGTTCCGCTATCACAAACAACTCCGTCGTTATGGTGCGCTTTGGTGTGGTGTAGCATTCACCATTATCATCTATTTTGCACTTATCAAAGGTCTGAAATCGTCGGGCTTGGCTGTGGATTTGGTGGCATACATCAATGAGCACACGGCTATTTGTTTGCTGGTTGTCTATGCCATCAGCTCGCTGTTGCTGTTCTTGTTGCAGAAACTCAAAGTGAACATTCTCAAAATAACCATCCTTGCGGGTACTTTTTCGCTGGCGTTGGCCTTTGCAGGTAACGACCTTGTGAACTTCATCGGTGTACCTCTGGCAGGTCTGGATTCGTGGAAGATTGCCCAGCAGACGGGCGACCCCAATATGCTTATGGGTGCGCTTAATAACCCCGTGAAGGCAGACACCATCTTCCTTGTGCTCTCCGGCTTGATTATGGTTGTGGTGCTTTGCACCTCTTCGAAGGCAGAGAATGTTTCCGAGACAGAGCTTAGCCTTGCTTCCACTCAGGATGATGGTAATGAGAAGTTTGGCTCCACCGCATTTTCGAGGGCTATTGTGAGGGTGGCAGTGTCGTGTAGCCGTTGGTTTGAGGACCACACTCCCAAGAGTTGGCAGAATGCTGTGGCACGTCGTTTTGAGACTCCTGCTGCATCGGAGATGGCCGCCGACCAAGGACGGTTTGACCTCATTCGTGCCGTGGTAAACCTCACCGCAGGCTCGATGCTGATTATTATCGGTACATCGTTGCAGCTGCCCCTTTCGACCACCTACGTTACTTTTATGGTGGCAATGGGTTCGTCGTTGGCAGACAAGGCGTGGGGTCGTGAGAGCGCAGTGTATCGCATCACAGGTGTAATTACCGTGGTGGCAGGTTGGTTCCTCACAGGTTTTGCAGCGTTTATTCTCTCGATTGTCATCACATTGTTGCTCCTCTGGGGCGGAGTGGTGGCCATCATCGCGCTCTCAATCTTGTGTGTCTATTTGATGCTGCCCAAGAAGAGCAAGAAGAAAGAGACCGAGCAGGAGTCCGTGAAGGTTGCCTTCTCGGATGACCAAGACGAGGCTCTCGGTACGCTCATTACCGAGGTGTGCCAGACTATGCAGACCACTACCGACATCTATGCACAGACCATTGCAGCTACCCTCAAAGAGGACCGCAAGGCACTCCGCACACTCGTGCGCCAGAGCAACGACCTCTTCTATGCGGCACGCGAGCGCAAATATGCAATGCTGCCTACGCTCCACAAGTTCCACGAGGAGAACTACATCGACACGGGCCACTACTACGTTCAGGTTGTGGACTACATCAGCGAGATGTGTAAGGCACTTGTCCACATCACCCGTCCCTGCTATGAGCACATCGACAACAACCACCGTGGTATGAGCGAAGAGCAGGTGGAGGACCTCACAGCAATCAACAACTCCGTGTCGGAGCTCTATAACCGCATCAACGATATGTTGCAGGCGAACGATTTCGCACAGATTGACCTTGTGCTGGCAATGCGTGATGAACTCTTCGACCTGATTGCACAGGCCATTAAGAACCAGCTGCGCCGTATTCAGAACAACTCAACCTCTACCAAAGCAAGTATGCTCTACCTGACCATCTTGAACGAAACAAAGACGATGGTGTTGCAGAGCCGCAACCTTTTGAAGTCGCAGAAGTACTTTGTTGAGGCACAGAGAACAGAGGCAAAATAGGTGCTGAAAGGTTAGGTGAATAAAATTAGGAAAAATGGGGAGCCCACGCAAGAAATTGCGTGGGTTTTCTTATTGTGGGGTGGTGTCGCAAAATGACACCCAAATTGCGCTTTTTGAGGATAGGAGGGGTAAAATCCTCAAAAAAATTGCAAATAACGAAAAATGTATATACCTTTGTTGCTGTTGAGGACACAATATTCTGCCACAACCCAACCGAAATGAAAACCGAAACCCCACAAACAACCTTCCGTGTTTTGCTGCTGTTGGACTCCTCCAGTGAGTTTGATCGCAAGTTGTTGCGAGGTATCGTGCGCTATTCCAACGAACACGGTCCTTGGCTCTTCTATCGTATGCCCCAATCCTATCGCAATAAGTATGGCGACAGGGGGATTTTGAAATGGGCAAAGAAGTGGGGTGCCAATGCTATTGTCGGTAGGCTTAACGATGAGGTTGTGGATGTTCAAAAGGAACTTGGAATTCCGGTGGTGTTGCAGAACTATCACCACCGCAGCTTATCTTGTTCCAACCTCACGGGCGACTACCACACGGCAGGTGTGATGGCTGCGAACTTCTTCCGCAAAAAGAACTACACCAATTTTGCCTACTATGGCATTAAGAATGTGATTTGGTCCGAGGAACGCAAAGAGGCTTTCAAGGAGAAACTTGGTAGCGAGGGCTATTCGGTGGAGTGCTTTGAGTATACCGAGCCCACCTCGGAGAGTAAGTTGCGAGCCAAAGTGGAGGAGTGGTTGAGGCGGCTGCCAAAGCCTGTGGCGGTGTTCTGCTGCGACGACGAGAGGGCGATTTTCATCTCCGAAACGTGTAAGATTGCCGGCATCAGCATCCCGGAGGATATTGCACTGCTCGGAGTGGATAACGACGACCTGCTGTGCAACATATCCGACCCCCCGATTTCCTCCATCGAATTGGATGTGGAGGGTGGTGGTTATGCCATCGGCGAACTCCTTTATGGCCAGATGTTGAACGGCATTCTGCCCCACGCAACCAATGTTGTCATCAGTCCCGTGAGAATTGAGCAACGACGCAGTACGGAGCGATATAACATTCAAGACCCCTATGTGTTGAAGGTGGTGCAACAGATTGAAAATAACTATGATAAGGAGCTTTCTGTGGAAGCTCTTGTGGCCGATATTCCTCTCTCTCGTCGAAACTTTGAGATGAAGTTCAGAAAGGAGTTGAACACCTCTGTCTATCAATTTATTCTCAATTGCCGCTGTAATCACCTCGCAGACCTTTTGCTGACCACCAATCGTTCGGTTGTTGACCTTGCACTTGAAGTTGGTTTTAAGGACGGTAACAATGTGTCGCGTGTGTTCAAAAAGTGTAAGGGAATCTCTCCTGCCGACTATCGTGCAACCAACGGAGTGTGCTTTTCTTCCAATGCGAAGAGCGTGGGCAAATAGTAGCACCCAATTTGTGGCCCGTTTTCACATCCCTTTTGTTATTTGTACTCTCTTTTTTTGCCGCTTAAAAAAATAGGCGGCTCTTGACTTGTCGTTTCTATATGACGCGATAGGTTAAATTGTCGCTTTCTGATGATTGTTTGTCGTTTTTTGCACATTTACCTTCTTTGCTACCTTGTACTTTTGTAATGGGTAGAACTGATAAAAAGGCGACCATGTGTAAAATTGCCACCAGAAATGGTTGTCGCACTTCGACAGGGATACCTTATATATTTATAATAGAATACTAAAACTAATAGTTTAACTAACCAAAAACCATTCAAAGATGAAACAAAAATGGACAACCAGAGTTGCAACGCTTTTGTTGGCACTCTGTGCATTGACGGTCAATCTGTCGGCGCAGGTGGTTGTACGAGGCGTTGTGAAGGATGGTAGCAATGAACCAATGGTGGGCGTTTCGGTAGTGCTGAAAAAGGCTCAATCGGTTGGTACTGTTACCGGAACAGATGGCTCTTTTACCATCAATGCAGCTCCCAACGATGTCTTGGTGTTCTCCTACCTCGGTATGTTAACCCAAGAGGTAAAGGTTGGAGGACGTACCCGAATTGATATTGTGATGAAAGAGGATGCCGCAGCGTTGGATGAGATCGTAGTTGTGGGTTATGGCGTACAGAAACGTTCCAGCCTGACGGGCGCAATCTCAACTGTGTCGGATGACGAAATTCTCAAAGTTCCCACAATGAGTGTGAGTAACATGGTCGGTGCCAAGATTGCAGGTATCTCGGCTGTGCAGTCGAGCGGTCAGCCCGGCTCGAACGATGCTGCCCTCACAGTGCGTGGCCAGAGCAACGTAATCTACGTTATTGACGGTATCCGCCGTACCAAAGCCGACTTCGACGGATTGGATCCCAATGAGATTGAGTCTATCTCGGTATTGAAAGACGCTTCGGCTGTTGCTGTGTATGGTCTTGACGCCAACGGTGCTTTCGTTGTTACCACCAAGAAGGGTGCCAACGAGAAGGTACAAATCTCCTACACCGGAACCGTGGGTATCAGCCAGAACGCACTCAAACACGACTACCTCGATGGTCCCGAGTATGCCTATTGGTATAACAAGGCGATTACTAACCAGGCCGTTAACCCTGGCGAGCCTCTCTTTACTGCCGAGCAGGTGCAGTGGATGCGTGAGGGTAAGAACGGTTGGGGTAACACCGATTGGTACGACTTGATGTGGGGTACAGGTGTGAAGAGCCACAACAATATCTCCGCATCGGGCGGTAACGAGACCACCCAATTCTTTACCTCGCTTGGTTATATGAGCGAGCAGGGTAACCTTGACAACTTCGACTATGAGCGTTTCAACCTCCGTGCTAACGTTAATGCTTCGCTTGCCAAAGGCCTGAAACTGACCGTTGGTATGGCCGGCCGTGTTGAGGACCGCAATACTCCATATATTACCGCAAATCCCAAAGGCTTCTTGACTATGCCTACACAGATTTGCTACGCATTGCCTTATGTGCCTCTGACCGTTACGGACGAGGATGGTAGGGAGTTCTACACCGCAACCCCCACCAACTCGCAGCCCGTGTCGCCCAAAGCCGTGACACAGAACTCCGGCTACCAGAGGAGCAACAGTACCTATGTGCAGACCAACTTTGCACTCCAATATGATGCTCCTTGGTTGAAGGGTTTGAGTTTTAGGTTCCAGGGTGCTTATGACGTGGTTTACACTATGAGCAAGTCGCTCCGTACTCCTATGGAGGTGATGGTGGCAAACAAACCCACCTCGGCAACTACCGAGCTGACCTACTCGAAGAAAAACCTGTCGATGATTGGTGATACCCCCATTCTGAGTGAGAGCGCAGCTCGCACCAACGACATCACCTCGCAGACCAGCATCTCCTACAACAACGAGTTCGGTCAGCACACTATTGGTGTTCTGTTGCTTGCAGAGACTCGCCAGAGGAAGACCAACACCATTGGTGCAACAGGTACCGGTTTGGACTTTGTTCAGATGGACGACCTTGGTAATGTTACCAACCTCTCCTACAATGCTTCTACCGGTCAGTACTCCGAGGCCATCCCCACCATCAGCGGTGGTCGCTCGATGACCCGTGTAGCTGGTTTTGTTGGTAGGTTGAATTATAGCTATGATGATAAGTACTACTTGGAGGCTTCGATGCGCTACGATGGTAGCTACCTCTTCGGTGGTATGAACAAACGCTGGGTTGCACTTCCCGGTTTGTCGGCAGCTTGGCGTATCAACAAGGAAGATTGGTTTGAGTCTGAGTCGATTGACAACCTCAAACTGCGTGCAGGTGCCGGTAAGACCGCTTCGAGTGCCATCAGCGCATTCCAGTGGATGAACACAATGGCTCTCAACCAGAATCAGGTTGTGATTGGTGGTTCCAGCCAGACCGGTATCACTGCTTCGACTCTTGGTAACCCCAACCTGACTTGGTCGCAGTGTATGAACTACAACGTGGGTGTTGATGCAACCTTGTGGGGTGGCCTGCTGGGCATCGAGGCCGATGTGTTCTACAAACACGAGTACGACAAACTTGCAAGCGGAACAACGGGTGCATATCCTCCTTCGATGGGTGGCTACTATTTTTCGAGCGCAAACGTGAACGAGGTTGACTACCGTGGTTTCGACTTGACATTCTCGCACTACAACAAGATTGGCGACTTCAACTATGGTATGAAGTTCATCTGGTCCTATGCTTATGCTCGTTGGTTGCACTACGCAGGTGATGCAAACGACACTCAGGACTACAAGCGTATGACCGGCAAGCAGGTTGGTAGCCAGCTTTCGCTCATCGCCGAGGGCCTCTACCAGAGTTGGGAAGAGATTGAGAATTCGGCAATCGACTCTTCTCGTCCTCCCTATCCCGGCTACATTAAATATAAAGATGTGAACGGTGATGGTAAGATTACCCTCGCACAGGACCAGGGCTATTTCAGCCGTGCAGCCACTCCCACCCACACCGGTTCGTTGAACTTGTTTGCCGAGTGGAAAGGCTTCGATATCGACGTGCTCTTCTCCTATGGTGCAGGTAACGACGTTGCTCTGATGGGTCTTTATGTTGGTGTTCAGGGTGCAACCGACTACATCCAGAGCCCCACTGCCTTCACTCGTCCCTTCTACCAGTATGGTAACTCGCCTAGGTACCTGATGGAGAAAGCGTGGGTTGAGGGTGAGGACAACAGCGATGCAGAGTTCCCCCGCTTGGAGTACACCCCAAGTAGTATGGGTAATGGCTACTGCTCGACCTTCTGGAACAGGGACGGTAAGTACCTCCGTTTGAAGACTGCCCAGATTGGCTACACCTTCCCCAAGAAGATGTTTGCCAAGATTGGTATTGAGTCGTTGCGCATCTATGCCGAGGGCTATAACCTCTTCACTTGGAGCGAACTCAACAAGTTCAACATCGACCCCGAGGCTCCTGGTGTAAACAACGGTTACTATCCTCAGCAGAGGACTATCACTATGGGTCTTAAAGTTACCTTCTAAACGAAATTACGACTATGAAAAGAGTATTCAATATAATGTTCGCACTCGTTGTGGCAGGCCTTGCTTTGACATCGTGTAACGATTGGCTCGATGACGTGGAGCAGACCAGCAAGGTCAGCGACGAGATTGTATGGGAGCAGGAGAGCTCTGTGGATGCCTATATCAATAGTTTCTACACCTACCTGCACAGCTATGGCCCATTTGGTACTGCCCAGTATCAGGGCAACCTCACCGAGGCTCTGACCGACACGTTCAACTACGGTGGTTCGAATATTGGCGCACGCTTTGGCCACGCCTACTTCCTGATGACTACACCCAACTCCATCTCTGCTGATGGCGACTGTATGTATAGCATCTGGAACAATGTTTACAACCACATTCGCCGTGTAAACCAATTCCTCGAATTGCAGAAGAAATATTCGGAGTTTCCCGAAAATATGAATCTTCGTTGGGAGGCTCAGGCACGTTTCTTCCGTGCATTCCTCTACTTCCAGTTGGCAAAACGCCACGATGGCGTTATCATCTACGATGCGCTTCCCACCGATGGTCAGCGTAACCGTAGCACTGCCGAGCAGACTTGGGACTTCATCGCTGCCGACCTCGATTTTGCAGCTCTCAACCTGCCCGAACAGTGGGATGCAGCCAACAGTGGTCGTGTAACCAAGGGTGCTGCCTATGCGCTCAAATCTCGTGCGATGCTCTACGCTGCTTGCCAGTGTGATGACGACGACGAAAAACAGACCTCCTATTGGCAGGCTGCTTTTGATGCTGCCGAGGATGTTGAGGAGCTGATGATTTACGCATTGGAGAAAGACTACAAGAACGCTTGGAAGGGTGGTAACTCGGAGTCTATCTTGGAGTTCAACTACGACAAGAACAACGGTCCCTACCACTCGTTCGACAAATACTACACTCCCGCTTGTGATGGTTACGAGTTTGGTGGCCTTGGTGCTCCCACCCAGGAGATGGTTGAGTGCTACGAGACCAAAGATGGTAAGAAGGTTGATTGGACACCTTGGCACGGCACCACCACCCAGACTCCTCCCTACGACCAGTTGGAGCCTCGCTTCCACGCAACGGTTATCTACCGTGGTTGCACTTGGAAGGGCAAAACGATGGATTGTAGTGTTGCCGGTGTGAATGGTGAGTGGGCAAAATATGGCCCCGAGAACGGTACCAACTATGGTAAGACCATCACCGGTTACTTCCTCCGCAAACTCCTCGACGAGAGCCTTATTGATGTGAAGAACGTGGAGAGTAGCCAGCCTTGGGTTGAGATTCGATTTGCCGAGGTGTTGCTCAACAAGGCAGAGGCTGCCTACCGCCTGAAACAGAATGGCCTTGCGTTGGAGTCGCTCAACAAGGTGCGTACAAGGGTTGGCCTTCCCAACAAGACCTATTCGACCGATGCACAGCTCTTTGCCGACATCCGCAACGAGCGCAAAGTGGAGCTTGCCTATGAGGGCCACCTCTTCTGGGATATGCGTCGTTGGAAGTTGGCTCACATCGAGTATAACCACTACCGTACCCACGGCTTCAAGATTAACGGCGCCAACAATACCTATGAATATATAGAGTGTGATTTGGCCGACCGCCTCTTCAACGAGAAGTACTACATTCTGCCCATTCCTCCTGCGGAGCGCCAGAATAACCTCTTGATTGAGCAATATCCATCGTGGTTGTAAACCTTTTTTAACTTCGAATAGCAATGAAAAACAGAATATTTACAATTTTAGCTTCGCTTGCAGTGGTGCTCACTCTGGGTGGTTGCCAGACTCCCGATGAGTTTACTGCTGTGCGTGATGCCAATGCTTTGACAAGTTTTACGGCCAAGTTTGTTAATGACGATAGCGACGAGAACGTATTCAAAGCAGAGATTGACCACGTTAATCACATTATCAACGTGGTATTCCCCTACAACTACCCCCGCACCTCCAACAACGTCCTCACCGTGGATGTGTTGACCAAGATGAGGGTGGAGGCTGTGGTTGAGAACAACGTAGTGATTGAGCCTGCGTTGCTCTATATGGACCTCACCAAGGAGAATGTCATCACCGTTATCGACGACCTCGAAAACACTCGCACCGAGTACACCGTTAAGGCTGAGATTCGCAAGAGTGCAGAGTGCCTTATGACCTCGTTCAGCATTCCTGCAATGGATGTTACGGGTGTGATTGCAGGCAAGAATGTGTCAATTGTGAGCATCGATGATATCGGTACCCAGACTGCCGCAGTGGAGATTTCGCACGGCGCAACAATGCAGCCCGACCCACGCACCACCGCACTCAACTGGGATGAGCCCCAGACCATCACCGTTATCGCACAGAATGGCACCGACAAGACCGAGTATCAGGTTGTTAAGTCGGTACCCGCCAAGTTGCCCAATGGTATCCGTCCCGGTAGCGGTGTTCTGCTGTGGGTTAAGAAACTCGCCGAAGTGGAGGGTATTACCAATCCTGTGAACGTGACTTCGATTGCTGCCACCGGCAAGTACCTTGTAATTTGCGAGAAGGGAAATTCGAAGGCTATCGTGCTGAATGGTACTAAGGGCGACAATGTGGGCACTATGGATATTAGTATGATGCCCAGCGCACAGGCAACCATTACCTCTGACGACAAGGGTAACCTCTTGCTTGCCAGCCGTTTCCACAATGGTTCGGGTGTGACCGAGGACTTGCACTTCTACAAGGCAAGTGGTGTGAACGATACATTTACCCACTGGTTCACCACTCCTGCTGCATCATTGAAACTCTATTGTTCAGGTCGCCACACCTCCGTAACGGGTGATATCAATGGTAATGCAATCATCTCCACACCCCAATTAGAGGCAAATGTGAAAGGTGTATATTGGGAGGTTAAGAATGGTGAGATTGCCACTCCTGTATTGTTCGATACCAAGAGGTTTAGTAACTGGCAGAGGGCTGGTGATATCATCTTCGAGAAGTCCACAATGCCCAGCAACTACTTCGTAACTGCCCACGCAAACGAAGCAAGTGGTTTGAAACGTTGGAGCTACTACCAGAATTGGACTGACCACTCTATTATTGAGAAGGGTCCTGCAGAGACTACTAGCAATACCGTTATGGATGCGGGCGACTTTATGACCTTCAACGGTGCCGACTACCTTGTTTACAACTATGTAAACTCGTTCGGCTGGGTTGTTGGCAAGTCGGATGCTGTGATGCTCTTTGACTTCTCCGGTCGTAAGTTTGGCGATCCTATTACCACCATACCTTCGGGTACCTATGGTGCAGTGAAAGCTGGTGCTACCAACTCGGATCAGTATGGTGATGTTACTCTCCACGCTGCTGATAATGGCTACTATATGTATGTTTACTTTGTGTTCGCAGGTGGTTATGTAGGCTGCGTGCAGTATGACTGCTTGGACATTTAGTGATACATTAAAACTCTGATTTTCCGCTGTCTGCCAAAGGGCCAAATGCCCTTTGGCAGATGGTGGTATAAAAAAACGACACAAAAACACAAACTTTTTACTCTACTTTATGCGCTACAAAATGACACTTCTATTGGCTGCAATGGCAACCCTCTTGTTTGCTTGTGAGGAACCCGAAAAACCCAACTATTGGCCCGAGCCTGACGACAAAGAGGAGAAGGCCGGATTGTTGAACCTCGCAATCGGTAAGTTCTACAAAACAGCCGTGGAGCCAATGGAGGGATACAAAGACCAATACCCCTGCTTGAACTACTCAACAGGTGTTAAACTCACCGATGGAGATGTGGCCTCATCCTCCAAAAGTGCCGACCTCGGTGTGGGTTGGAAAGGTGTGGAGAGTGTCGATGTGGTTGTTGACCTCGGCCGTGAGCGCACAATCGGGAGTGTGAAACTACACGCCATCGTCGGCCAGGTGTCGATGTGGCAATTCACCCTGCCCGCAGCCGTGGAGGTGCGTGGCAGCAAGGATGGCAAAACTTGGGGTAACAGCGTGTCGCTCGCCTTTGACACCACCACAGCGTGGGCCAAAGCCGAAAAGTGTGGCATCACAGGACGCTACCTCAAATATACAATCATAGCCCCCACAGAGGCCAACAAGCCTATGCTTGTGGACGAAATAGAGGCGTGGGGCGCACACAAAAACGAAATGAAATATGTGCCCAAAAATGGCGCATACCACGGTGCGTTCAACAACAGCACCTCGTTCAAGGACGAGGGCATCCAAAGCCAATGCCCTGTGGATACCTACGAGGAATATGTGGGTAAGCAGCTCTCGCTGATGCTCTGGTATCAGGGCGCAACGGGCCCCACCCGCAACTACGCCGAGATTATGAACATCAGGCGCACCTTCTCGGGCAAAAACTACAATGGAAAATACCGCATCTTCATCTACGGATGGGAGCCTCAATACACCAGCGCCGACCTCGTAACCGGCGTGATGGACGAATACTACGACACCTATTTCAAGGAGGTTAAAGAGGTGCAGAAGGGCGACGACGACTGTGGCCCCGCTTGGTTCCGCCCCGCAAATGAGATGAACTCGGGCTGGGTGAAGTGGGGCAACGATGCACCCAACTATGTGAAGTATTGGCGCAGGATGTACAACATCGCCGAGCAGGTGGGTGTTACCGAGTACAACGTCTTTGTGTGGTCGAGCAACGCCGTAAGTTTCGGTAAGTACAATATGAAATCATACTACCCTGGCGACCACTACTGCGACTGGATTGGTACAAGTTGCTACTACTCCACCGCATCAACCTACGGCTACCCTTCCTATCTGATGAACGAAACACAAAGTATCTCGGAGGAGAAACCCGTGATGATTACCGAGGGTGGTTTTGGCCCCAAGGAGTGTAACAACAACCTCTGGGTGAAAGAGTGGTTTGGTCTGAAAAACACACACCCAAGGGTTAAGGGTGTGGTGTGGGAAAACCACTCCAACGGCGACCTCGACCGTCGTATCCACCACGACCCCGCAGCCCTCGAAGTCTACAAACAACTCGTGCAGGACGACTATTGGCTCGACGAAATACCACAGGAGGTACTCGACGAGATGGCCGAGCGTAAGGCTAAACAAAACAGATAATTATCCGCAAGTCAAATATAGCGATAAAACTTAAAACCAAATGAATGTGAAGATGAACATATTGGCTTCGTTGGCCCTCTTGGGGGCTGTGTGCGTTGGTTGCGAGGAGGACAAGCCCGACTATTGGGGCCCACAGCCTACTCCCACACCCACGCCACAAAGTGAGCTGTTGAACCTCGCCGCAGGTAAGTTTTACAAGGCTTCGGTGGAGCCTATGTCGGGCCGTGAGGACTCGTTCCCCTGTCTGAACTACTCTATGGGTGTGAAACTCACCGACGAGGAGGTGGGCTCTATCAAAGAGAACTCCCTCGGTGTTGGTTGGCAAGGTGTGGCAAGTGTGGATGTAGTGATTGACCTCGGCACCAAGCGCACAATCGAAAAGGTGGGACTCCACGCAATAGAGGGCAACGCCTCCGCCTATCTCTTCGCACTACCTTCGGGTGTTAAGTTCTACGGTAGTGCCGACAAGCAGACGTGGAGCAATGCTGTGTCGGCCAAGGTGAATGCATCGACCGGTTGGGCAGAAGCAGAGGCCAACCTCACCGATTGTCGCTATCTGAAAGTAACCATCGAGGCCCCCTCGGCAAACCGTGCTTTCCTTGTGGACGAGATTACCGCTATGGGTAAACACAAGGAGGATTGGAAATATGTGCCCAAGAAGGGTGCCTATCACGGTGCCTTCAACAACGGACTCTCCTATGCTGGCGAGCCGGAGAGTAGTGCTTGCCCTGTGGATGCTTTCGATAGGGATGCAGGCAAAGCAACCTCTATGATGTTGTGGTATCAGGTGATGACCGACTACCCCGATGATAAATACAGTTTTGCCGAAATCCAGAGGGTGAGGAAAGAACACGCAGGCAAGGGACTCGCAGAGGGTAAGTACCGTATGTTTATGTATGGCTGGCTCTCCGAGGCTCGCGATTTCAACACCAACGAACTGAAACCAGAAAAGAGCAGCACCGCCAAAGAGTTGGCCGAGGGTAAACTCGACGCCCATTGGCAAAAATATTTCTCCGATGTGAAAGAGGCCCAGAGGGATGGCGTGGAGGACTATGGCCCCGTGTGGTTCCGTCCCAACAACGAGATGAACTCCAATTGGGTACATTGGGGCTATGATGCGCCCAACTATGTGAAGTTCTGGCGCAGGATGTACAACATCGCCGAGCAGGTGGGTGTTACTGAATACAACGTCTTTGTGTGGTCGAGCAACTGCTCCACCTACGGTAAGTACACTATGAAAGAGTACTACCCCGGCGACCACTACTGCGATTGGATTGGTACGAGTTGCTACTACACCACCCACAATGGGCAAATTAAGCACCCATATCCATCGTACCTGATGCTAGAAACAGAGGCCGTAAGCCCCAATAAACCCATTATGATTTCCGAGGGCGCATATCGTATCAAGAGCGAAACCTACAAGGGTTGCGATGGCGCAACGTGGCTTCGTGAGTGGTTCAACCTCGACCAAACCAACCCAAGGGTGAAGGCTGTGGTCTATTTCAATCAGGCCAACTCCTCCGCAGGAGGCCCCGAGTGTAGGCCACACGTTGACCCCGAACTGATGGAAATCTACAAGGAGGGAGTAGCTAAGGACTATTGGCTCGACGAAATACCCGAAGATGTTTATCTCGAAATGATAGAACGTCGCACTAAACAAAATCGCTAATCGTAAACCACAAAATAGTATGAACAGAAGAACCCTAACCTCAATTGTGGCAGTGGCGATGGTAGCAGTGGTTGCCCTCACCACCGCTGGATGCAACTCGGCAGAGTGTAAGAAAGCAAGCGAGAATCGCAAGATTGAGCGCCTCCTCTCCAAGATGACTTTGGAAGAAAAGATTGGTATGTTGCACGCCAATCGTATGTTTTCCAGCACGGGCGTGGCACGACTCGGTATCCCCGATGTGTGGTATGCCGACGGCCCCCACGGTGTGCGCTATGAGAGCGTGGACAATGGTTGGACTTCGCTCAATTGGGAGAATGACGCTTGTACCAATATGCCTGCACTGAGCGCTTTGGCAGCCACTTGGAATAGAGAGTTGGCCCTGCAATGTGGCGAAGTTATCGGTGCCGAGAGTAAAGCGAGGGGCAAACACGTTCAACTCGCTCCCGGTGTCAACATTACCCGTTCGGTGCTAAATGGCCGCACTTGGGAGTATTTTAGCGAAGACCCCTACATCACAGCCGAACTTGCTGTGCCTTACATTCAGGGTGTACAGTCGAAGGGTGTGGCTGCGTGTGTGAAACACTTCGCGCTCAATAGCCAAGCTATTGACCAATATTGGATTAGCTCGCAGACCGACGAGCGAAGCCTGCGTGAAATATATCTTCCTGCCTTTGATGCAGCCATTAATCGTGCAGGCGCAATGGCGCTGATGCCCGCCTACAACAAGATTGACGGCCTGTGGTGCTCGGAGAATAAGTATATGATTGACACTCTGCTGCGTGGCGAGTGGGGCTTTGACGGTGTGGTTGTTAGCGATTGGAACGGCATACACAACACCGTAAGCACCGCAACCACGGGTACGGATGTGGAGATGGGTACGGCTATCAAGGAGAACGGACTCTATGCCTTCCACAACTACTATTTCTCCAACCCACTGTTGGAGAAGGTAAAAGATGGCACTGTGTCGGAGGAGTATGTCGATGCCAAGGTGCGTAACATCCTGCGTATGCTCCTTAGGCTCGATGCCATTGGCGGCAAACCCTACGACACGTTGGGTATGGGTGCTAAGCTTGCCACTCCCCAGCACACAGCCGTGGCTCGTAAGATTGCCGAGGAGTCGATTGTGCTCTTGAAAAACGACAACAACGTGTTGCCTCTCAACCCCCAGCAGTATAAGAAGGTGGCTGTGATTGGTGTGAATGCCAACACCAAGTTCTCGCTCGGAGGTGGTAGCCCCAAGGTGAAGGCCAAATATGAGGTAACGGTCTTGGAGGGATTGCGTAATAGGTTGGGTGATGATGTGGAGATTAACTTTGCTCCTGGTTACAAGTTGCTCAATCGCCAATTTGTGCCTGCAAAACACCACTTCACCAATGAGTTTGACCGCGATTTCCCCGAACTCGCAGCCGAGGCTGTTGAGGTGGCCAAGGAGGCCGAGTTGGTAATTTTCGTGGGCGGACTCAGCCACGAGCACGGTATGGATTGCGAGGGCTACGACCGCCCCAATATGAAATTGCCCTATCGTCAGGACGAACTTATTGCAAAGGTTAAGAAGGCAAATCCCAATACGGTGGTTGTTCTGATGGCCGGTTCGCCTGTGGAAATGGGCGAGTGGTATGACACCACCGACGCTGTGTTGCAGTGCAGTTTCCTCGGCACAGAGGGTGGTAACGCCCTGGCAAGGGTGCTATATGGCGATGTTAACCCCTCGGGTAAACTTGCCAACACTTGGTCGGTAAGGCTTGAGGATATGCCCGACATTAAGTTTGGCGAGTATCCCGGCAACGGCAAAGAGGTCCACTTCAACGAGGGCTTGTTGGTGGGCTATCGCTATTTTGACACCTACGATGTGAAGCCTATGTTTGAGTTTGGCTATGGTTTGAGCTACACCACCTTTGCCTACTCCGACCTTGAAATCGCTCCCGTGTGGAACGGCTCGGAGGAGGAATTTGAGGTCGCCTTTACCATCACCAACACGGGTGATAGAGAGGGTAGTGAGGCGGCACAAATCTATGTTCACCAGAACGAGAGCAGTGTGATGCGCCCCGAAAAGGAACTCAAAGGTTTCGAGAAAGTTACCCTTGCCGCAGGCGAGTCGAAGAGAGTGCAAACAACCCTTTCTCGCAGGGCCTTGCAGTGGTGGAATGCAGAGAAGGATTGCTGGATTGACGAGGCAGGTAAGTTCACACTCTTGGTGGGTGCCTCTTCGAGAGACATTCGCCTGACAGGAGAGTTTGAGTTGGTGAAATAAACGGGCCGAATATGAAGATTGGAAAAGCAATAATGAGAGGTGCCGGAGTTGCTACTCTGTTGGTTGTGTTGCTGTGTAGTGGCTGCAATGTGGAGAGGAAGAAACGTCCGGAGGCTTCGAGGATAACATCGAAGTACACCCTCTATGAGAACATACGCTATGGCGAGCGTAGTTGTAAGGTGCCCCCAACGGACCCTGCCAGCGACCGATTGCTGGACATCTACATTCCTCGTGGCGAGCAACCTGCGGAGGGTTGGCCTGTGGTGGTTTACATCCACGGTGGTGGTTTTTGTGGCGGTGCAAAGGTTGACACTTGGGGAGTTCATCCGATGATACCGGCCCTTGCAGCCAAAGGCTATGCAGTGGTGGCAATCAACTACTACCTTCGTGGCAAATACCACCCCATTGAGGGCTACCCCATTGAGCAAGAGATGGGCCCCGGACTGCCCAAGGATGGCAAACTGCACCCCGAAAGGCGTAGGTATTTCGAGGCTGCTTCGGCAGATGCAGTGAGGTCTTTGAAGTGGCTGGCTCGCTATGGCGAGGAGTATGGCCTTGACCTCGATAAAGTTGCCCTTAGTGGTGGCTCTGCCGGTGCTATGACTGCTTTGCATACTGCCTATGTTCGCAGTCCTAAGTGTGTGGATATTGACGTGGTGTTTAATATGTGGGGCGGTCTGGAAGATGCTTCGGTGATTGAGGCCGATGCTCCCGCATTGTATACGGTCCACGGTGAGATAGACAATGTTGTGAGTGTGGAGTATGGTAAAGCCCTGCACGCGCGCGCAACAGAGGTTGGCATTCCCTCTGTCTTTCACATTATGGAGGGCAAGGGCCACGCACAGGCTGTGTATGCCACCCAGACCTATTTGGACGATTTTTTAGCATTTTTTGAGCAACAAACAATACGTAAATAAAAGAGTAACGACTATGTTGTTGAAGGATTTTAAGAAGGACACGATGCGTGTTTGTATCTACGACAGTCGAAAGTCGATGGGTATAGGTGCTGCTGAGGAGGCTGTTGCCTATATCAAGGATTTGTTGGCTAACAAGGAGGAGGTGAATATAATATTTGCCGCAGCCCCTTCGCAGAATGAATTTTTGGAGGCAGTAGCCTCGTCCGACATTGATTGGACAAGGGTGAATGCGTTCCACATGGACGAGTACATTGGCTTACCTAAGGATGCGCCTCAGGGCTTTGGTAATTTCCTGCGCAGGGCTATTTTTGAGAAGGTACCCTTCAAGAGCGTGAGCTATCTGAACGGCCAGATTGAGCCTCAGAGGGCGTGTGAGGAGTACACCCGACTGTTGGTGGAGAATCCTGTGGATGTGGTATTTATGGGCATTGGCGAGAATGGCCACATTGCCTTCAACGACCCCCACGTTGCCCACTTCGACGATAGCGAGGTTGTGAAGGTTGTGGACCTCGACGAGAAGTGCCGCCGCCAACAAGTCAACGACGGTTGCTTTGCCACCATCGACGACGTGCCCACCCACGCTATGACCCTAACTATTCCCACCCTCGTGAAGGCCGAGAGGCTCTTCTGTGTGGTGCCTGCTGCGACCAAGGCGTGGGCTGTGAACGAGACGGTCAATGGCACCATCGACGAACATTGCCCTGCATCCATTATGCGCCTCCACCCTGCTGCCACCCTCTATGTGGATAGCGATAGCGGTAAGATGCTGCTGAACTAATGAAACAATAAACAAAAACACTCAATGAATATGAAAAAACTTATGACCCTTGCAGCCTCGTTGCTGCTTGCCTTGGGAGCTATGGCCCAAGATGTTGTGAAGCTCGGTATCATAGGCTTGGATACCTCCCACGCTGTTGCGTTCACCAAACTCATCAATAGCGGTGCCGAGGAGTGGGCTCAGGGCTTCAAGATTGTTGCGGCCTATCCACAGGGCTCACAGATTATCAAGTCGAGCTATGAGCGCATCCCCAAGTATATTGAGGAGGTGAAGAAGTATGATGTGGAGATTGTGGAGAGCATTGCCGAACTGTTGGAGAAGGTTGATTGTGTCTTCCTCGAAACCAACGACGGAACCATCCACTTGGAGCAGGCTGCCGAGGTGTTCAAGGCAGGCAAGAGGTGCTTCATTGATAAGCCCGTTGCTGCCACTTTGGGTCAGGCTATTGCCATCTATGAACTTGCCGAGAAATATGGTGTTCCCACCTTCTCGACCTCCACACTGCGCTTTACGCCCAAGAATCAGGAGTTGCGCAATGGAGTCTATGGCCCCGTGTTGGAGGCCGACTGCTACTCGCCCCACAAGGCCGAGCCCACCCACCCCGACTATGGCTTCTATGGCATCCACGGTGTGGAGACTCTGTTTACCGTTATGGGCCCCGGCTGTGTGTCGGTTAGCCGTGTTTCTACCCCCAAGAGCCACGTGTGTGTTGGTACGTGGGAGAATGGCAGGGTTGGTACCTTCCGTGCCATTGTTGACGGTCCCCAGATTTATGGCGGTACGGCCTACACTTGGAAGAATAAGGCTGTTCCCGTTGGTGGCTACGTTGGCTACAAGGATATGCTGAAAGAGATTTTGAAGTTCTTCCAGACCGGTGAGGTGCCCGTGTCGAAGGAGGAGACTTTGGAGATTTTCACCTTCATGAGGGCTGCCAATATGAGCGAGGCCAAGGGTGGCAAGATTGTTACCATGGAGGAGGCTTGGAAGTCGGGCCAGGAGGAGGCCAAAAAGTTGCTCAAACAATACGATAAGACCAAATAATCTTAATATTAACCAATTAACAAGAAACAAAAGCTATGAGAAAACCAAATTACAGTGCTCCTGAGCTGGACGTTCAGAGCATCGTGGTTGAGAGTGGCATTGCTGTTTCGGGCAACATTTTGCTTGATGGCACCACCAACGACCAGATTAACGACTATGAGAATTGGGACGGCGAATGGCAGTAAAACAGAGGAGGAAACAGACTATGAAAAAGATTTCTATTTTTGCAACTGCCCTGCTGTTGGCATGGGGTTGTGTGAACGACTTTGATGAGAATATCGCTCCCGAGGGTAGTGCCAAAGGTGCGTTCAATGTGATCGCAAGTGCAGACAATGATCACCGTACTGCATATAGCGAGGTTGACGGTGTGCTGACCGCTTCGTGGAAGGCTGCCGATGAGATTGACATCATTTCGATGGTTGATGGCGGTGAGGCACCCTATGAGAAACTCACCTACACCGCAGATGCTGCCGGTACCAAAGTGGCATTCTCGCCCAAGACCGATGCTCTCACTCTAAAAGAGGGTGGCCAGAACTACAAGTTCTATGCCTACTACCACTATTTCAAGAATGAGGCAGATACCAAGTTTACTTACGAGAATGGTATTCCCTACCTCACTTGCCATATGAATGGTAAGACAAACAACTGGAGTATTCAGGGTGCTGTGGATAATGATGGTACCAAAAGGCTCTATCAGTTCGACCTGCTTTGGGCAAATCCTGTGGCTGTGGCTAACCCTTCGGGCAATGTTGACCTCAACTTCCAGTTCAACCACGCATTTGCAGTGTTGGAGTTCAAACTCACCACCACCGGTAGCGAGGATATCAAACTGAAACAAATTCAGGTGGATGCCGCTGGTATTACCGACAATGCAGTGAAAGTAAACCTCGCTGATGGTTCGCTTACAAATAGCAAATTGCAGAATACCTGCAAGATGAACTTCAATGTTGTTCCCACATTGAAAGCAGGTGGTGCTAACTCCTATTCTTGCTATATGACCATTCTCCCCGGCCACGCAGGCAAGAAGTTCACCATCACCGTTACCGACCAAAACAGCAAGACCTACACCTTCGAGAAGACCCCCAGCAAAGCTATTGCTGCCGGCCAGAGGGCTGTGCTGCCTCTTGACGTGAATCCGAAGCCCGAGGCTCCTACTGTTAATCGTGTAGAGAAGGGTGTTGCTTCGACCACTCCTACCAAGGTTTGGTCGGTTAACCTCACCACTTTGGAGGGCGTGAATGCTGCAAATATTACCGGTATTGCACTCTCGAATGGCAAACTGCTCCTTAGTGAGAATGGCAACTCGAGTCCCGTTTATCTCAATGCACTCACCGGTGCAAAAGAGGGCACTATGGATGTTTCGGCCGTTACTGCTGCCAATACCAACTACTATGCAACCTCCGATGATGCAGGTAATATCTTGTTCTGCAACTATTGGGACAATGTTGAAACGGCGACATTCACAATCTTTAAGTCGGCAAACGTAACTGCAACCCCTGAAAGTTTTGTTACCCAGGCACTCACATTAGGTACAGCGGGAAAGCAGCGAGTTGGCTACAAAATTTCTGTTCAGGGAGATGTTACTGCTAATGCAATGATTTCTACTTGCGTTGGTTATACGGGCGCTTTGGCAATGTATGTACGCCCCTGGCAGGTTAAGAATGGTGCGGTTAGCAAATTGTCGGATCTCAATGTTGGAAATGCATTTGATTGGAATCAGGTAAAGGGAACTCGTTGCGATGCTGTATATGCAACATCGAGTGCAAGCAGCGATCTTTATTACACTTGTTATGCTAAGTGGAGTGGTGACAATACTCGTTACTTCAAGAATTACAAGTATGCTTCATATTACAAATATGAGGAAAAATCAAAGGTTACTGATGAGGCTATTGGTTTTGTTTCTCCCGCAACAGATGTGATAACCTTCAATAATGCAAGTTATGCCTTTGTTATGTATGTTAACAACGCTACGCAATTGAATTATGATGTTGTGAGAATGTATGACGTAACCGAAGGCATTTTGGACACCTCGAAGAGAACCAATGTTGCAGGAAACCACGTTGATGGCTCTTGGTATGTCAACAAACTCGCAAACAGCAATATGTATGGTGATGTCTTGGCTCACGTTGACGGCGACTATATGTATGTCTATGTGATGTTTGCCAACGGTAACGTATCGTGCTACAAGTACACTTGCTTGGCAGAGTAAACTAACATTGCGGGCGTTTCCGCACACAATTTGAATCCTCGGGGTGGGCCACACATCGGCTCACCCCGAGTTTTTTTACGCGTGGTATTTTTGCGTTTTTTGAGGTGCTGTTGTCGCTTTTTGTATTGGCTTTGTCGCAAAATAGCCATAACTTTGTAGATGAGTTGGAGTGTGGTGACGTGTAGGTGCCGCACCCCACAAAGACTAACCGCCTACGATGATGAAAAAGCAACTATATATTCTTGCAATTTGTGCCGCATCGCTGCTCACAGCCTGCTGTGGCACAAGCAAACTCCCCCAAGAGATTCGCCAATATTTCAACGTCCCCGCCGAGTGGCAGGGCGACTTTGGCGACTTGCGCTCCCCACTCGTATTCGAGAATGGCGACACCGTGCGCACTGCCGAGCAGTGGGCTCTCCGTAGGGAGGAAATCAAAAACTATTGGCACAGCAAAATGGGGCAGTGGCCCGAAATTATCTACAATCAGCCACTCACCAAACTCGACACCGTGCAGTTGGAAGAGGGTATCATTCGCCACCGTGTGAGGTTTATGTGGACACCCAACGAGCAGACCGAAGGTTATCTCCTCGTGCCCACCGCAACCAAATGCCCCAAGCCTGCCGCAATAGTGGTATTCTACGAGCCCGAAACGGCACTCGGTATGGAGGAGGGACTCAAATATGGCCCCCATCGTGATTTTGCCATCCAGCTCGCACGCAGGGGTTTTGTGGCACTCTCCATCGGCACAACCGAAACATCCATATCCAGAACATACTCCATCCGCTACCCCTCGAAGGGTAACGAAACCGTGGAGCCTCTCTCGATGCTCGGCTATGCCGCCGCAAATGCCTACGAGGCCCTCGCTCTCGAAGAGAGTGTCAACCCCGAAAAGGTGGCCATCGTGGGCCACTCCTACGGTGGCAAGTGGGCAATGTTTGCCTCGTGTTTGTATGAGAAGTTCGCCTGCTCCGCCTGGGGCGACCCCGGCATTGTATTCTCCGAGGAGAAGGGTGGGTATGTCAACTATTGGGAACCTTGGTATCTCGGCTCGCTCGGCACCTACGACTATATGAAGGCCGAAGGACACAACCTCCACGAGCTCCACGCCCTGATGGCCCCACGACCCTTCCTCGTGTCGGGCGGCTACTCCGACGAGCCCAAGCAGTGGAGAGCACTCAACCACTCCGTTGAGGTCAACAAGTTGCTCGGCTACAAGGAGCGTGTGGGTATGACTAACCGAGAACTGCACGCACCCAACCCCGAGGCCAACGAGGTGATATACAAGTTCTTCGAGTATCACCTGAAATAGAACGAACAAATAAACACAAAAAAATACTAAAACTTATGACTACTCAAAGTGTAACGGCAAACTCAAAGGCAGGCTACATCCGCTCGCTCTTTATGTGCGGTTGCTTGTTCTTCATCTTCGGCTTTGTGTCGTGGGTGAACTCCATTCTCATTCCCTACTTCAAGGTGGCGTGCGACCTCAAAAGCGAAGTGCAGGTCTATCTGGTAACTTTCGCATTCTACATCGCCTATCTGCTGATGACCATCCCCGCTTCGGTGTTGCTCAACAAGATAGGCTTCAAGAAGGGTGTTAAGATTGGTTTGTGGATTATGGCCTTCGGTGCCTTTATGTTCACCCCCGCAGCGCTCACCCGCACCTATTGGGTGTTCCTCGTTGGTCTGTTCAGTCTGGGTACGGGCTTGGCAATTCTCCAAACCGCTGCCAACCCATTTGTAACAATCATTGGCCCCATCGAAAGTGCCGCACGAAGGATTAGCATTATGGGTATCTGCAACAAGTTCGCAGGTATCATCTCGCCCTTCATCTTCTCGGCGCTGGTTATCCGTCAGAGCGACAAAATCATTATGGAGCAGGTGGGTAACGGTACTCTCGTGGGTGCTGCCAAAGAGGCCGCACTCGACCAACTTATCAGCGGTGTGATTGTTCCCTACATCTGCTTGGGTATCATTCTGTTCGCCTTCGGTATCATCTTCTATCGCTCCTCCATTCCGGACATCAACCCCAGCAAGGACAACAAGGCCGAAGAGGGCGAAGGCACCGAGCGTAAGAATATCTTTGCATATCCCTACCTCATCCTCGGAATGTTGGCAATGTTCTGCCACACCGGCTCGCAGGTGGTATCGATTGATACATCCATCCGCTATGCAAGCACAATGGGTGTAGGTATGAGTGAGGCCCAAATTCTTCCCTCGCTCACGCTGGCCTGCATCCTTATCGGCTATCTGTGCGGTATCGCACTCATCCCCAAATACCTCAAACAGCAGAAGGCTTTGGTGATTTGCACCACTCTCGGACTTGTTCTCTCGCTGTTGGTGGTGCTCACCTCGGGTGCAGTGAGGGTGTTTGGTTTGGATACCGACATCTCGTTGTGGTTCTTGGTGCTGCTGGGCATCCCCAACTCGCTCATCTATGCAGGCATTTGGCCTTTGGCTATCCGCAACTTGGGTAAGTTCACGAGCCTCGGCTCATCGATGTTGGTGATGGGCTTGTGCGGTAACGCTATCCTGCCTATGATTTATGCAGCAGTAGCCGATAAGTTCGACTTCCAGACAGGCTATTGGGTGTTGATTCCTTGCTTTGCCTATCTGATTTTCTATGCCACCATTGGTCATAAGATTGAGCATTGGTGCCCCCGAAAGGCTAAAAAATAGAGGATAGTATGAAGAGAATCTCCATTATAAATGGCACGGTGATTAGCGGCGGTAGGTCTACGGCCGCTAATGTGCTGCTTGAAGGCGGCAAAGTTGCCTACGTTGGCCCCGAGGTTGTGGAGGCCGATGAGAATACTGTTGTAATTGACGCAAAAGGTAGGTGGGTGTCGGCAGGTTTTATCGACCTGCACACACACGGTGCGGGCGGTGCCGACTTTATGGATGGCACAGTGGAGGCTTACGAGGCTGCCCTTGTAAAACACGCCGAGCACGGCACCACGCTCCTCTATCCCACAACCCTTTCGAGCACCACAGAGTCGCTCTACGATGCACTCCGTCTATATAAGGAGGCTAAGAGGGCAGGGCTGGGCGGTGCTGCAATGGGTGGTTTGCACCTCGAAGGTCCCTATTTTGCCTACGAGATGAAGGGCGCACAAGACCCCCGCTTTTTGCGTAATCCGGAGCCTAAGGAGTATATGGGCTTGCTCAACGAGGCCGATGGCGACATTGCTCGTTGGAGCCTTGCACCCGAGTTGGAGGGCGCACCCGAAATGGGCGAGGAGTTGCGTAAGAGGGGTGTGCTGATGTCTATGGGCCACACCAACGCTACATTTGATGAGTGTGAGGTGGCCTACAAGGCGGGCTTTACCCACCTGACTCACTTCTACTCCTGTATGAGCACCATCACTCGCCGCAACGCTTATCGCTATGCGGGTGTGGTAGAGTGGGGATACTACACCGACGGAGCAACGGTGGAGCTTATTGGCGACGGTATCCACGTTCCCCAAAGTCTGCTGAAACTGATGTTCAAAGTGAAGGGTGCAGACAAGATTGCCCTCATTACCGACTCGATGCGTGGCGCAGGTATGCCCGATGGAATCTATCTGTTGGGTGGTTTGAAAGACGGCCAAGAGGTTGTGGTGGAGGATGGCGTTGCTAAACTCCTCGACCGCAGTGCTTTTGCGGGTAGTATAGCCACTATGGATAGGGTGGTGCGCACGGTGCGTAATCTCACGGAATTACCCCTCGAAGAGGTGGTGTTGAGTGCAACCGAGGTGCCTGCACGTATTATGGGCGTGGGTGATAAAAAAGGCTCTTTGGAGGTGGGAAAAGATGCAGATGTTGTTATTTTCGATGAAAATATCAATATTTGTACCACCATTGTCGAGGGACGTATTGTCTACGACAATAGGGCATAGAAAATGAGAGGGCGGTTAACACCCTAAAAACGAAAGAATAGTGATGAAGAAATTTTTTGGATATGTTGCTATGGCTGCAATGATTGTTGTCGGCGTGTGCTGCACTCCCAAAGAGGATGTGAAGCAGAGCAGGCTTATTGTGCTTGACCCCGGCCACTTCCACGCCAGCTTGTTGCAGAAAAACGAGTTGTCAGCTTTTGCCGACACTGTTGCTGTGTATGCACCCGAGGGCGCGGAGTTGGAGCAGTATGTGGGTGCTGTGGAGAGCTACAATGGCAGGACAGAGAACCCTACACATTGGGTACTTGACACCTATGCAGGAGAGGACTACCTCGACCGTATGGTTGCCGAACACAAGGGCGACGTGGTGGTGCTGGCAGGCAATAACCGCAAGAAAACCCAATATATCTATGCCGCAGTTGAGGCGGGTTATAACGTGCTGGCCGACAAGCCTATGGCTATTAGTGCGGACGACTACATACTGCTCAAAAAGGCATACACCCTGGCAGCAGAAAAGGGACTTGTGATTTATGAGATGATGACCGAGAGGTATGATGTGAAGAATATCTTGGAGAAGAAGATTCTTGCCAACGAAGCCCTCTTCGGTACTCTCACACAGGGGACTCCCGAGGAGCCTGCTGTCTATCAGGAGAGCGTTCACCACTTTTGTAAAATGGTGTCGGGCAAGCCTTCGGTAAGACCTGCGTGGTACTACGACGTGGAGCAGCAGGGCGAGGGTATTGCCGATGTTACCACCCACCTTATTGACCAGGTGGCTTGGCAGTGTTTCCCCGAGGAGAGCGTCAGGGTGGAGGATGTGGCTGTTGTGAGTGCCGAGCATTGGCCCACACGCATCACTGCTGCCCAGTATGAACAATCGACCGGTAGGAAGGAGTGGCCCGAGTATCTGCTGAAAGATGTCAAACGAGGCGTGCTTAATGTCAATGCCAACGGTGTGATTAACTCCGTGATGAAGGGCGTTTGTGTGCAGATGAAGGTCGTGTGGAACTTTGTGGCTCCACAGGGTAGTGGCGACACTTCGACCTCCGTTAAGAAGGGCACCAAGGCAACGGTTATGCAGTTACAGAATGAGGATAACGGCTATGTTAAAACCCTCTATGTGGAGCCTGCACAGGGTGTAGATGTAGAGGCGTTCAAGGCTACGCTGACGGCTTTCGAGCAGGAGTTGCAGGAGGAGATGCCCGGTGTGGGTTTTGTTGAGGAGGCACAAGGCCGCTACCGCGCAAACATTCCACAAGAGATGAACCTTGCACACGAAGATCACTTCGGTAAGGTCGCAGAGGCCTTTCTCGGCTACAAGAATGGCGAGGAGTTGCCTCAGTGGGAGGTGGATAATACGCTCTCGAAATACTATATCACCACAGAGGCTGTAAGGAAGGCCCAAGAGTAGTCCTCCGAATAGAAACCATAGAGTGGGAGGGCAGAGTTATGTTGGTCAATAGCGCCAAATACTATGAGGGGGAGCAGTTGTTTCACGGCTTCATCCCCCACATTATGGGAACACGTTTCGACCTGTTGATGCTCCACCCCGACGCTGAGGATGCCGACCTGCTGTGGTGGCGAGTGATGGATCGCTTGGAGGTGCTGAATGGTATGCTCAACCGCTTTGATGCACAAAGTGAGGTGGCCCGACTCAACGCCCTCTGCCCAACGAATGAGTGGGTGGAGGTGAGCGAAGAACTTGGACGCATCATTGGGCTGTGTGGAGAGTATTACCACAAGACCGAGCGATTGTTTGATGTTACACTGAGGGACTTTGCTCTGGTGGAATGGAACGAGCAGTGCCGCAGTGTGAGGTTTGCCGAAGAGGGCGTGAGCCTCGATTTTGGAGGTTTTGCCAAAGGGTATGCACTTTCGGAGGTGAAGAGATTGTTGGAAGAGGAGGGAGTGGAGAATGCCTTTGTGGACTTTGGACGTTCTTCGCTGCTGGCTCTCGGACATCACCCCTATGGCGACTGCTGGAAGGTGGCCTTCAATAATCCCTACACGGGGGAACTTGTGAGGGAGTTTGCGCTGAGGGATGTGTCGATGTCCACGTCGGGCAATACGGCCGACTATTCGGGACACATCATCAACCCGGCCACGGGCGAGTATGAAAACTCACAGGTGGCCTCCACGGTGTTGGCCCACAACCCGCTGGATGCAGAGGTGCTATCGACCGTGTGGCTCGTGGCCACCGAGGAAGAGCGCGAGGTGGTAGGCCGTAGGTTTGAGAATATTGAGTGTGAATTGTACGAACTTTAAGCATAAAATGAAAGAGACAAATCAACAATTGGGAGTGGATTTGAGTTTGAGGAAGTTTATCCGTAACCTCGGATACCTTTCGGGTGGTGCTGCGCTGTTGGCAACAACCCCTTGGCTCAAATCGTGTACGCCCGAAAAACTCAAAGAGATTGGTGGTCACAAGGCGCGTGTGGCACTCATTGGTACGGGTAGTAGGGGTATGTACCACGCACACAACCTCCTGTTAATTCCCCACGCAGAGGTGGTTGCGGTGTGCGACAACTACGAACCACACCTCCGACAAGCCGCCGAGTTCTTCCCCAAGGCAAAGACTTACAGCGACTACCACCGACTGTTGGAGGATAAGGATATCGATGGCGTGATTATCTCCACTCCGCTCAATTGGCACGCGCCAATAGTGTTGGATGCTTTGCAGGCCGGTAAGCACGTCTTTTGCGAGAAGGCTATGGCCCGCACGATGGACGAGTGTAAGGCCATCTGGGAGGCCTACCAAAAGACCGATAGGGCTCTCTACTTCTGTATGCAGAGGATGTATGACGAGAAGTACATCAAGGGTATGCAGATGATACATTCGGGCCTCATCGGCGATGTGGTGGGTATGCGTTGCCATTGGTTCCGCAATGCCGATTGGCGCAGACCGGTGCCCTCGCCAGAGTTGGAAAGGAAGATAAATTGGAGGCTCTACAAGGAGTCGTCGGGCGGACTGATGACCGAGCTTGCCAGCCACCAATTGGAGATTTGCACTTGGGCTGCTTCGCACAAAATGCCGGTGTCGATTATGGGACTTGGCGATATTGTCTATTGGAAAGATGGCAGGGAGGTCTATGACAATGTGAACGTTCTCTACCGCTACTCCAATGGTGTGAAAATCAACTATGAGTCGCTCATTTCCAATAAGTACAACGGTATGGAAGACCAGATTCTCGGCACCAAAGGAACAATGGAGATGGCCAAGGGTATATACTATCTCGAAGAGGATAACGAACTTTCGGGTATGCGCCAACTCTTGGAGAGTGTCAAAGACAAGGCCCTTGCATCCATCCCTGCTGCAGGCCCTTCGTGGAGGCCCGAGACAAAATCTGCCTATGTGCCCCACTCGATTACTCGTGGCGAGGTGCACGTCAACCACGGCCAGAGTACGGTGGGTGTGGATAAGGATGGCTCCGATATTATCCTTTCGGCCTTCTGCCAATCGTGCATCACGGGCGAAAAGGCCAAGGATGTGGTAGAGGAGGCATATTGTTCCACACTGTTGTGCTTGTTGGGCAATAAGGCGATGGAGGAGAAGAAGCTCATCACCTTCCCCGAGGAGTACAAGATTCCGTATATGAAGTTCTAAACAACATCACACGTTTGGCAATCAAAAGAGGAGATTGAGTATGAAAGATATTGTTATTACATCAAAGAAACTCGTTCGCGAACTGTGGGTATTGGTTGGTTGCTTTGTTGCCGCCAATGTGGTGAACGTGTGTGCAATTATTGGCTACGATAGGCCGTGGAGTGAGCTCTACTCCCAGATAGGCTTTGTTGTGGCGACCTCCCTGCTTATCTACTTGCTATTGTGGGTTTTACGAGGAGTGGTTGCGCTTCTTGTGTGCTTGTTTAGGAGGCTAAAACGATGATGTTTGCGCTTTTTGAAGTGTGGTTGTCGTTAATAGAAGAGCGAAAACAAAAATTAAGACTTAACTTTGAAACATCAAATAAACTGCTAAAACTATGACTACGAGGAGAGATTTTCTGAAAACCGCCCTGGCAGGAGGCGCAGCCTTGACGCTGGGTGGTATCGCACCCGGCTTTTCGGCCAAATCGTATAACAATATTGCTGGCGCCAACGAGAAGATTCGTATAGGTATGATTGGCGTTAATTCGCGCGGTAAAGGTATCGCCAGCGGTCTTGCCAAACTGCCCGAGTGTGAGATTACCTACGTCTGCGATGTAGATAGTCGCGCTATCGAGAAATGCCAAGAGGTTGTGCGCAAAATCACCGGTAAGACTCCCAAGGGTATAAAAGATTTGAGGGAGATGGTGCAAAAGGAGGATGTGGACGCTGTTGTTATCGCCACCCCTGACCACTGGCACGCACCTGCTGCCATCATCGCAATGCAGGCAGGCAAACACGTCTATCTTGAGAAACCCACTTCGCACAATCCGGAGGAGAACGAGATGTTGATTCGTGCCGCTGCCAAGTACGGTGTGGTTGTTCAGGTTGGTAATCAGCGTCGTTCGTGGCCCAATGTACAGGCCGGTGTAGAGGAGGTATTGTCCGGCAATATCGGTACGGTACGCTATGCCAAGGCGTGGTATGTAAACCAGCGTAAGAGCATTGGTGTTGGTAAGCCTGCACCTGTGCCCGAGTGGCTGGATTGGGATTTGTGGCAGGGCCCAGCTCCTCGCAGGGAGTTCAAGGATAACATCGTTCACTACAATTGGCACTGGTTCTGGCACTGGGGAACCGGCGAGGCTCTCAACAATGGTACCCACTTTGTGGATATGTTGCGTTGGGGCCTGGATGTTGAGTGGCCCACAAAGGTTGACTCCATTGGTGGCCGCTACTACTATGAGGACGATTGGGAATTTGCCGACACACAGTTGATTACCTATCAGTTTGGCGACAAGGCAAGTTGCTCGTGGGAGGGCCGTAGCTGCCAATCGCACCCCGTGGATGGCCAGGGTCTTGGTGTCGCTTTCTATGGTTCGAAGGCTACCTTGTTCCTCTCGGGTGGTAACGACTACAAGATCAAAGACCACAAGGGTAAGATTATCAAAGACGTTAAGAGTAATCTCGTTTTCGAGGAGGGTAACTTGTTGAACCCCTCGGAGGCTCTTGATGCGTTCCACTTCCGCAACTGGTTCGACGGTATTCGCAAGGGTGCCAAACTCAACTCGCCTCTGGTGGATGCTTGTATTAGTACCCAACTCGTGCAGCTCGGTAACATTGCACAAGAGGTAGGCCACTCGTTGGATATCGATCCTCTGACCGGTCGTGTTCTCAATGACGATAGGGAAGTACGCAAGTTGTGGGGCCGCAAGTATGAGAAGGGTTGGGAGCCCAAAATCAAATAGTTGCAATGTTGACTACTAATTAGTAGTATTTTATAAGGTTAGTATTATTGGGAAAAGGCTGTGAGATGCAGAAATGCATTCTCGCAGCCTTTTTGTTACGAAGCCACCCTATGTGTGTTTAGTGGGTTTAGAACGGATAACCGATACCGAAGTTGAGGGCGGTATTGTTCCACTTGGGGTGGGCGATAACCCACCTTTCGCCCTCGGGTTTATTGGGGTTGTGGAGCTGAATACCCCAATCAAGACGCAGTACCAATACCGTGAGATTCAGCCTTAGGCCGACACCCGTGTTGAGCGCAATCTGTGGTATGAACGAGTTGAAGCGGAATGCGGCACCTTCGGGTACTCCGTGGATGTCGGGGGTGTACCACACATTGCCGGCATCCATAAACACAGCACCATCAAATATGCTCCAAATGGGGAATCGCAACTCGGCATTAGCCTCCAAACGCAGGTTGCCGAATTGGCTGGGATAGCCACTGTGGACCTCTGGCGAACTGCCGGGGCCAATGGTTCTCACACTCCAACCTCGCATACTATTCACACCACCCGCATAGAAGAGCCTGTCGGCCGGAAGGGATTCGTGTCGAGAGTTGCCATAGGGATAGATGATACCACCGAAGAGGCGATAGACAAAGTTGCTCTGCTCGCCTACACCGATGGATTGTGCCCATTGCAGGTCGGTGCGGATGTATTGTGCATAGGGAATGCCGAACATTGTGTAGTGTCCGTTGGTCTTGCTACTGCCCAAAAGCCCATTGATACCCGAAAGAACATTGCCGCTTGTTCCCAAGTTCACCCTCAGGTCCACATAGTCGCGCTTGGCAGATATGTTCTGCTCGCCATAGTGGAATGTGCCCGATAGTCCGGCCATCATCTGTGTGGTGTAACTATCTCTCAAATATGGGTTTTGGAGCCTGTCGAGGAACGATTGGCTCACGTGGTTCATCTTCACAAGGCTCACATCAAATGGGCGCAGGGAGTAGTGATACATAGGGCCAACGCTCCAATTATAACCAAAGGTTACGTTGGAAAGCACCCTGTCGTAGTAACGCCTATTTTGGTCGTTGATGGAGAATTCAAGCCTTGTCTTGGCATCTTGAATGCGTCCCAGGGGATCGAAATCGCCCGGGAAGAGGAATTGTGGGAAGGTGATACCGACGCGCGCTCCCAACTCCACCGAGTTGCGGTTAAACGATGGGTCGGCAACTTTCAGAAACTCATAACCGAATGTGACACTCATGTCGAAGAGCTCTGCACCTCGGAATATGTTGCGGTTCTGATAACCGACCGTTGTGGCAACGCCGTAGAAACTCGACGTGGTGGAGGCCTCCAACTCCACCTTATAGCTCTGCCTCTGTGCCGGTGTGAGCCTTATCTCACAGTCGAGCACTCCCTCGGTGGCCTCGGCCGTATCGCTCCAATGGTCCCCAATGAGGGTTATGGGAGTGAACGGTGCGGAGGTGGGAGAGAAAAGAATGTTGGCACTACGGATGTAGTCCATACTCATAAGGTTGTCGTAGGTGGAGTTTACCCTTGCATTGCTATAAAGACTTCCTTGTTGCAACCTAATGAATTTGCGTAACACGGCGGGTCGCAAGTTAGGCTCTCCGTCGGTGTAGATTACATCCAAACCCTTGTAGGAGAGTGTGTCAAGCGAAAGGAAATAGTCGGGGTCGGTGGCCGCACGAGTGGCATCGTAGGAGGGAAGAACTTTGATTTTGCCCAGGCGGTATAGCGGGTAGCTCTCCTTTATGGGACGCCCCTGTTTGTCGTAACCCTTGGTGCGCCCCGCGATAACCATTGCCACATTGCCTTTGTGGTTGCCAACGGTGGTGTCCACCTGAAACTCAATGTCGGACATACTGAAATCGTAGTAACCGCTATTGTGCAACTGTTGTGCAACACGACTACGCTCGGCTCCGAGTTTTTCGAGGTCGAGAATGACACCAGGTTTGATGAGCGAAGTGGCGGTGTCGGCAGCCAACACCTTGGCCATAAAATTATCCTCAATTTGATTCTCCACCTTTGCTACTCGGTATGGCTCACCCTGAAAGGTGGTATAGGTAACCGATGCTGTGCGCCTCTTGGGGTTGAGGCGGAAGGAGTATTCCTCCACAGCATTGAAAAATCCGCGCGAGGCAACATAGGCTTCGATGTTGGCAGCGCTGAGTCGGCTCTGGGTGGTGTCGAGAATCACAGGCTCGGCACCCACGTTGCGTAATAGCTTATCCCACCACTTCGCACCAACCGAGTCTGCTTGACAATATATCCACGCACGGATGCCCCAGAGGTCCATCGAAGGGCGTTGACGAATGTATTTGTTGATTTCGGAACTAGTGATGCGCTCGCTACGGGGAGTGGTTTTGTCGGCTTCCACAATATTCTGGGTGAGCATATAGGCTCCCTCGGGAAGGTAGCCCTTGATGTTGCACGAGCCGAGCAATACCATTGCCATCAAACCCCACACAAGGAGATATGTACGCCTGCGTAGTGACATTTTGCGAGTCTGAAAAATAGGTTTTAGAAGTACAAATATACAAAAGTTTCAGTATATTTGTCAATCAAACGGCCATTTTGAATGAAAACGAAGTTTTGGAAATACGAGGGAGCTGGTAACGATTTTGTGTTGCTCGACGGCAGAGGTGCAAATTTTGAGCCTAGCGAGGAGTTTATCCGTGCCATTTGTTCGCGCCGTACGGGCGTGGGTGCCGATGGCGCAATGGTGCTTGCCGACTCGGATAACTACGACTTTGCTATGCACTACTACAACTCCGATGGCCCAGAGGCTACAATGTGTGGCAATGGCGGTAGGTGTATCGCTTGGTTTGCCGACCTGTTGGGCATCGGTGGCGATGTGAAAACCTTTGAGGCTGTTGACGGACTCCACACTGCCGAGATACTTTCACGCAATGGTGCGACGGCACAAGTGCGCTTGCAGATGATTGATGTTGAGAGTGTTGAGGTCGATGCGGATGGCGATGTTCTGCTCAATACCGGCTCGCCACACCTTGTGAGGGTAGTGGACGATTTGGATATGGACGTGGTTGGCGTGGGTGCCTGCTTGCGCTATGGGCCCAAGTGCGCCCCCACGAATGGTGCCAACATCAACTTCGTTAAGGTGCTGGGCGAGGGTAGGCTTGCACTCCGCACCTATGAGCGTGGCATTGAAGACGAAACCCTTGCTTGTGGTACGGGAGCCACCGCCACCGCCATTGCTATATGCCACACCCTACAACCCTCGGTGCACCACTTTGACCTTGCGGCACAAGGTGGTGATTTGTCTGTTGAGTTCTCCACCGATGGTTGTGGTCACTACACCGACATCTACCTTACCGGTCCGGCGAGGTTGGTTTTCTGCGGCGAATACTAAAAAAACTTGAAAAAACGCAGATTGCGGGTGAATTTTGCACCGCACTTCAATAGGCGAGTTCCTCATTTGCGAGAGCAAACTGCGGACTCGCCTTCTTGCTTGGCACAAAATTCACCTCGCACTTTGCGTTTTTTCGGTGCTACCATCGCTCGATAGCACTCCGACCAAAATACACAAAACAGGCAACGCCTGCGCACTTTGCGTTTTTTTGTTGTGGGGCTACCAAACGTCTTTTTTTAAGGTCCTTAGGGTCCTTAAAGACCTTAGAGTCCTTAAATTCCTTAAAGCCCTTTTCTGCCCCTATTACACAAAGGCTTGCTTGTTAGGCAATTCCCTTTCAGTCGATTTTCACCACGTTGCCCTTGGGGTTAAAGGTTAGCTCGGTGCCGTCGGAGAGCTCCACTTCGTGGCCTTGTCCTTCCTGCTCGATGCTCATAATAACCACATTGGGGTACTGCTCCCAGACGTAGGTGGTGATGTATTCGGGGATAATCTCCACGGGGATAGAGTCGTTGCGGAGTTTGATTTTGGTCCACTGACCTTTGGAGTCGAAGTTGATTTTGCTGCCGTCGGTGAAGAGCACGTTGTAGGAGGCCCCGCCGTGGTGGTGCTTGTGCATACGGATTTTCTTCACGGTGTCCTTTGCAAAATACTCTTTGATGAACTCCTGTGCGGGCTGGGGGAGTTGCTTGGTGGAGATTTCGGCTGCCACCACACCCATCACCACCGCAAGGGTGGCCACTGCTGCTAACATCACTTTTTTCATAATCATTGCGTTTTTTGTTGGTTAAAAGGTTAAGAATGAAATACGCAGTCCACAGCTCCAAGAATGGTGCAAAAGGTTGCGATTGAGAAAAAAAGTGTAATAAAAAACCACTGCTTGCGAATGTGGCACGGAGTTTGCGACTATGTAGGGCGTAGTTGAATACTACAAGGTTTCTTCATTTATTTAAGTTTGGGTTAGTAGTTTTGAAAAGGTAGCCGTTGTGAAACGCCTACCTTTTTTTGTTGCTTAAAGTTTCTAACCCAAAGGTTGTAAACATCTAATGATACACCTAAAATTTCTAAATCTATTTTTACTTCAACATTTTGCTCAATCAAAAATAATTCTCTAAATTTGTGATATTGAAACAGTTTAATCATTATAAACTATGAAAGCTATTACAAAACTATTTTTAGTTCTATTTGCTGCAATCACTTGTTTTGGTTGTGAAAAAATGGAAAATGATAATAATAAAGGGCAAAACACCCAAGAAGACTTTTATTACGTAAGATTCGAAGCTACAAGCAGCTATTACTATATATACAAAGTAAGTCTCTCTCTAACAGGTTGTGAAAGTTTCACAACAATAGTGGAAGGAAAGACATATTCTGAAATCATAGGGCCTGCTCACAAAGGCGCCGTTGCAAAAATGAAAGTTACTATGGTTTCTGGAGCATGCGATAACACTGCAATTTATGTTAGCAAGAACAATGGTCCATTTGCATTGAAAAAAAGAGGAAGTGAAAATTTAAGTTACACCATAGATTTTTAGTCACCCGAGGCGCAACAAGCTGAAAGAAAGAAACTCGCAAATAGACAAAAAAATAAGAGGGCGTTTCCCAACGACCTCTTACCTCGAAATTCATTGCGAATTTCTTTTTAACCCAAACTTAAATATAGGTGTGGCGGCCACTCCGCTTTATTGAGCCGAAAGGCGAAACCAAGTCCCTCCTTTTCAAAGGAGGGATTTAGGGAGGAATGTATAAACTCGTCATTTATTTAAGTTATGGGTTAGTAGTTTTGAAAGGGTAGCCGTTGTGATAACGCCTACCTTTTTTGTTATCCCAATCCCACAATTTTCAATTTTCCATTTTCCATTTTCAATTCGTTGTAGTACTTTTGCACTATGGGACGAATTTTGGCAATAGACTACGGTTTGAAGCGTACGGGTGTGGCGGTGAGCGACCCGTTGCGCATCATTGCCGGTGGGCTCGACACCGTGCCTACCGCAACTCTCGAATCGTGGCTCGCACAATATTTCGCCCAAAATGAGGTTGATATTATTGTGGTGGGCAGGCCTACACAGATGAACGGTAACCCCAGCCAGTCGTGGGCAGCCATAGAGCCCTTTGTGGAGCGTCTGCGCAAACAGTATCCCACAAAGCAGGTCGTCCTCCACGACGAGAGGTTTACCTCCGTAATCGCCCACCGAGCAATGATTGACGGCGGAATGAAAAAAATGGCCCGCAGGGACAAAGCCGTGGTGGACAAGATTAGTGCAACCATAATTTTGCAGAGTTTTATGGACTCCGCAGAGTATAAAATGATGTTTTAAGACTATGATTTATCCTATTTATAT
>JAGBGK010000078.1 GCA_017936005.1 Tidjanibacter sp. | reverse complement strand
GTGTTGACTGATTAGAATCCGCGACCCCCGTTGTGCCCCCTGCCAGGGGGTTAGGGGGTGTAAACAACAAATCGCGGAAGAAACTCACGCTGTGCGTGAGTTCGAGTCCCGTCCATACCGCAGAAAGGCCGAAAGTCGTAAGACTTTCGGCCTTTTTCGTTGTGTTGACTGATTAGAACCTGCGACCCCCGTTGTTCCCCCTTTCAGGGGGTTAGGGGGGGTGATAGGGGCAATAAGGATGATAGGAGGATGATGGCTTTAAGGCCATTAAAGCACCTTTTTCTCGGGTATTAAAAAAGATACCCAAGAAAAAGGTGGAAAGCTCCACAAAGGCTCGGGTATTAAAAAAGATACCCGAGAAAAAGGTGGAAAGCTCCGCAAAGGCACGGGTATTAAAAAAGATACCCAAGAAAAAGGTGGAAAATTCCACAAAGGCTCGGGTATTAAAAAAGATACCCGAGAAGAAGGTTGCCCCCACTGACGACTCTCTACTAATTAAGAAAGTCGGAAGGTACGGGGCAAAAAAACAACTCTCCGAAAACACTGCCGTTTTCGGAGAGTTATTCTTTTATCGGAAGTTATCTCTCTACCACAACTTTGCGGGATACTCGCCCTGGCGGATGAGTGCCCTGATTTTGGCCTCCACGTCGGGTTTGTCCTCCTTGTAGGTGACACCAAACCACTGTGCATTGCAGGTGAGTACCTTCATCTTGGCAATGCCTGTATTGATGAGGGTATTCACAGCCAGAGGAATGAAGAACTCGCTCTTGGGGTTGGTCATAGTCTCCTCCTTCGAGAGGAACTCTCGGAAGAGTCGCTCGCTGTGTGCGAAGTAGTCGGCAGTGAAACCAAACATATTCATCGACACGGTAGCATCCTCGGCAATCTCTTTCAGTTCGCCGTTCTCCTCGTAGATAACCCTACCGTCGGAGAGGCGTTTGATGCCGAGCCTTTCGGTCATACCGGTGAGGTTACCCTCGCCATCCACTACACACTCGCCCCTCGAAACGGAGCCGAAGTCGCTGAGGGTGTTGTAGAGTTTGTAGCCCACCATACAGTAGGAGCCCTTGCTATCTTCGGGCAGCGAGGTGAGGTAGCCAGCCATAGTCTTGAAGGCATCATAGCCATAGAAGTCGTCGGCGTTGATAACAGCGAAGGGGGTGTCAATAGCCTCAGCACCCATCATCACGGCGTGGTTGGTACCCCAAGGCTTAACGCGGCCCTCGGGAACACTGAAACCCTCGGGGAGTTTGTCCAGCTCCTGGAATACGAAGTCAACCTTGATTTTACCACCAAAGCGGGACTCGGGGAATGCGGCCTTGAAGGACTCTGCGAAGGTCTGACGAATAACGAATACCACCTTGCCGAAGCCAGCACGGGCTGCATCGTAGATGGAGTAGTCAAGGATGGCCTCACCGCAAGGACCTACGCCATCCATCTGTTTGAGCGAGCCGTAGCGGGAAGCCATACCGGCTGCCAAAACAAGAAGAGTTGGTTTGTTCATAGTGTAAATATTTGTTTTTTAGTCGTTTGTTCTGTCCATACAACGAAGTATGCTTCGTTTTTAGTGCCGCAAAAGTAGGATTAATAATTCAAAAAACATAAAAAGATGACCTTTTTTGCCAAACTAAAATGTATCTTTGTAAATTGATTGGGAGTTTGTGACCAATAAAAAGCAAAATAGAACATGGTAAATGGAAATTTGAGATACTTCATTAGGCACATGAAGGTGCGCCATAGAATAAGTATGACCGATGAGTCGGGTAGCGAGGTATGGTATTCCTACCAGACCCTCTGGAAGATTGTCGGACGTGTGGCTCTGTGGGTTGCGGTGGTTTTTGTGGCCTCGCTGCTCATTGCGGCCTTCACCAAGGTGCTCGACATTGTGCCTGGATATGAGGGTATTCGCTCACGCGAAACGATGATAGAGAACATTATCAAGCTCGACTCGCTCGAAAGAGAGTTGGCCTATATGACTGTCTACACCGAGAATGTTGCACAGGTGATGGAGGGTAAGGGTCCCGTTATTCGCACGCTCAATCCTCAGGAGGAGGAGCGCATCGTGAAGGAGAAGGAGCTTGTGGCCCCCTCCGATATCGACTCTCTGTTGCGTAGCCAGCTCGAAGGCACAGGCCGCTATGGGCTCAAAAAGGAGAAGGGTGGAGAGAAGGTGAAGATTTCCAATATGGAGATGCTCTCGCCTGTGAAGGCTTCGGTGGTGGAGAAGTTTGCTCCTGCCGATGGCCGCTATGGAGTGAGGCTTGCCATCAGCGACATCCAACAGGTGTGTGCTGTGCAGGATGGCACGGTGGTGTTGTGTGTGTGGGAGCCTGATGGCTACACCATCCAGATACAGCACTCGGCCAACCTGCTGACCATCTACCGAGGTGTAGGCCAGGCTCATAAGCAGGTGGGTGATAGGGTGGATGGCGGTCAGGCCATCGGTGCCACTTGGAACGAGGAGACAACCGAGGGCGGGGCAACAACCATTGGACTCGAATTGTGGTACGACGGAGTGGCGGTTGACCCCGAACAGTACCTTGTCTTTTAGGGTAGAAAGAATAGGACGGTAGGAACGATAGAAACGGTAGAAACGGTAGGAACGATAGGAACGAAAACAACCACAAAGATATATAACACTATGAAACAACGATTGGCATTGCTTGGCTCGACGGGTAGCATCGGACAGCAAACCCTTGATATTGTGCGCCAACGCCCCGAAGAGTTTGAGGTGACGACTCTCACGGCGGCTCGCTCGTGGGAGAGGCTTGTGGAGCAAGCGAAGGAGTTTCAGCCCGACAATGTGGTGATTGCCGACAAGAGCCTCTATGGAGTTGTCAGCGAGGCGCTCAAAGATGAGCCGGTGAAGATATATGCGGGTGATGAGGCTCTTTCGCAGGTGGTCGCATCGGGCGAGGTGGACACGGTAGTTAATGCCCTTGTAGGTTATGCCGGTATGCTGCCTTCGCTGTCGGCTGTTAGGGCCGGCAAGCGTCTTGCGTTGGCCAACAAGGAGAGCCTTGTGGTGGCCGGTGAGTTGATTATGAAGGAGGCAGCCGAGAGAAATGTACCCATTCTGCCCATCGACTCCGAGCACTCGGCCATTTTCCAGTGCCTGTTGGGTGAGGTGTCGCCCGTAAGGAGGGTTATTATCACTGCAAGTGGTGGCCCATTCCTGCGCACTCCTGCCGAGGAGTTGAAGAATGTAACTGTTGAGCAGGCCCTTGCACACCCCAATTGGTCGATGGGAGCGAAGATTACCATCGACTCTTCCACGCTGGTCAACAAGGGCTTTGAGGTCATCGAGGCCAAGTGGTTGTTTGGGTTGAAGCCCGAGCAGATTGATGTGTTGGTACACCCGCAGAGCATTGTCCACTCTATGGTGGAGTTTGACGATGGTGCCATCAAGGCTCAGCTTGGTGCTCCCGATATGCACCTCCCCATCCAATTTGCCCTGCGCTTCCCACATAGGGGCGAGTGTGGCGAGAGTAGGTTTAGCTTTGCCGACAACCCAACCCTCACCTTCGAGAAGGTGGACGATGTGCGCTTCCCGATGCTCAGCACAGCCTATGAGTGCCTGCGTAAGGGGGGCAATAGCTGCTGTGTGATGAACGGAGCAAATGAGGTGGCTGTGGCATCTTTTTTGGGCGGTAGGATAAAATATATCGACATTGCCAACGTTATACAACAGACACTCTCCCGTGCGACCTTTGTGGCCCGCCCGTCGGTGGAGGACTACGCCCTCTCCAATGAGGAGTCGCGTAGGATTGCAGAGGAGATTGTTCGAGGCATTTGTAACAAATAGAACACCCATTTTATAGACTATGGACATCGCCATTAAAATAATTCAATTCATCCTTAGTTTCACACTCCTCGTGTTGGTACACGAGTTTGGACACTTTTTCTTCGCCAAATTGTTCGGCGTGAGGGTGGAGCAGTTCCGCATCTTTTTTGGCAAGGCGTGGGTTAAGTGGCATTGGGGCGAGACGGAGTTCGGCATTGGCTGGTTGCCCTTTGGTGGCTATGCCAAACTGTCGGGTATGGTGGACGAGAGTATGGACACCGAGGCCCTCGCAAGCGAGCCGAAGGAGTGGGAGTTCCGTAGCAAACCCGCTTGGCAGAGGTTACTGATGATGCTGGGAGGTGTGATGATGAATGCCGTGTTGGCCTTTGCTATATATGTGGGCATCAGCCTGCGCTGGGGCGACACCTACATCTCCAACAGCGAGATGCCCTATGGCTATGTATTCAACGACTACGGGCACCAGATGGGCTTCCGGGATGGCGACAAGATTCTCTCCATCGGAGGTGAGAGTGTGGAGGACTTTGCCAAGATTATGACCTCTCTGGCCATCGAGAACGACAAAACAACCATTGTGGAGCGTGGTGGAGAGCAGGTGGTAATAGCGATACCCACCCAATCGGTTATGGATTTTGTGGAGCAGACCGACTTCATCACTCCCCGTGTACCCTTTGAGGTTGCAGGCGTTGTGGAGGGTAGCGGTGCCGAGAAGGCGGGACTCCAAGCGGGCGATAGGTTTGTGGCCTTTGAGGGCGAGAGGACAGAGTTCTTCGACCAATATAGTCCTCTACTCACGGCCCACGCAGGCAAGGTGGTTAATGTGGGCGTACAGAGGGGCGACGAGGTTGTGGATGTGGCCGTTGAGGTGGATGCTAATGGTAAGATTGGTGTTGGGCTCAACTCGGCAAAATATATTCCCATTCGTACTCGCACCTATAACTTCTGGCAGGCCATACCTCGTGGCGCACAGAGGGTGGGCGAGGAGATGAGCGACTATTGGAAACAACTCAAAATGATTGTGCAGCCCAAGACGGAGATGTACAAGGCTCTGGGTGGCCCGATTGCTATTGGTCAGATTTTCCCCAACACTTGGAATTGGGAACACTTCTGGAAGATTACGGCCCTGCTGTCGGTCATCTTTGCGGTGATGAATGTGCTGCCCATTCCTGCGCTGGATGGTGGCCACGTGCTGTTCCTACTGATTGAGGTCATCACCCGCCGTAAACCGAGCGACAAGGTGCTGATGTGGGCGCAGATGATTGGTATGATGCTGCTGTTTGCCCTGATGTTCTATGCGACCTTCAACGATATAACACGCCTGTTTGGTCGTTAGGTGATGAACTGTTGGCAAAACAAAAGGCTCCCAATGGTGGGAGCCTTTGTTGTTTGTGGTCGCTATCCTTAGGCCGACACAACGTCTTTGCTGCACGTAACACCCTCGGAGTCTTTGGCCCACACTCCGTGGGCACGCAACACCTGTTCGATGATGTCCCTCACACAGCCCTTACCGCCCTCAAACTCCGACACATATCGAGATGCCTCGATGCACTCCCACGCAGCATCGGCAGGAGCCACAGGCAGGCCCACCGAACGCATACACTCCAAGTCGGGGATGTCGTCGCCCATAAAGAGTACGTTCTCACGGTTGAATCCGTTGCGCTCGATTATCTCGTTCAGACAGCCGAGTTTGTCGCTAACGTCGATGTGTAGCTCGCTCACGTTGAGGTGGCGGAAACGCTTGGCGAGAGTTTCGCCCCTGCCGCCACTGATGATGATGACCTTGTAGCCGTGCTTTACGGCATAGGCCACAGCATAGCCATCCTTGGCGTTGTACTTACGGATGAAGTCGCCATTGGCCAGGGGGATGATACCCCCATCGGTAAACACGCCATCCACATCAAACACAAAGGCCTCCACCTTTGCAATATCTTCTTTGAAATTACCCATAATGAGTTGGTTGTTATTGGTTACTACACGTTTCTTCTCTTCTCCACAAAGATACCTATTTTAGACGAATTGCCCAAAGCGAGTGGTCAATTTCGGCGAAGGCCCACCTTTCGCCTGCGCCTTCCTTCACTCCGAGGGCCTTGCAAATGGTGGCCGAGGGGAGTGGAAATCCGTGACGTATGAGTTCTATCTTTTTGGATATTAGTCGTTTGAGTTCTTTGGGGCGATAGGGTGCAATGGCCTCAATCTCGTAGGCTCGGCCCAAGATGGTACCCTCTGGCTCGGTGGCCGAGAAGCCATAACTTCCGTGATGGGCTATGCCCACCTTTTCGCACCAATGGCCCACAAGCCCTGCCTTACGTAGGGCCACGTCGGGCACGATGAGGTAGCGATAGCCACTGCCGTCGCCAAACTCACCTTGCGGTGGGGTGGGGATGCAGGCCTCTGCCTCAAAACAACCCACTCCGAGCGCTGTGGCTTTGATAGTCCTATGGGTGCGCCCACGTTGCCAATCTGCCACCACCTCCTTGCACTCGCCGCCCAGCGAAACGACCTCCACACTTGCCCCCTCACCAAAGGCACGCAGGGCCTCGGTGGTGTCGAACATTGGCGATAGTTTCACACAGATGCGCTCGGTTTTCTCTTTGAGCATAGGAAGAAGGGCAGCGATGTTGGGCGAACAATCCTCCAAGCATACCATCTTCCTTCCCTCGGCTCCTCGTCGGTCTGGGTCGGCATAGATGAGGTCGGCCCTGTCGAGCGTGGCGACAAACTCTTCCGACTCTCCCACCACGACCTCCACATTGTGGGCACCCATCAGGGCGAGGTTGTAGCGTGTGATGTCGGCAAGAATGGGGTTGCGTTCGATGGCAACCACTCGCTTGAAGTGGCGGGCAAGGTGGAGGGTGTCAACGCCCAACCCGCAGGTCATATCCACCGCCAACTCTCCGCTGAAACACTTGTGGGCAGCACACTCCTCGCTGCTCGACTGCTCAAAGGCGAGCGAGGGCAGAATGGCCCTTGCGGCATAGTAGGATGGCAATTTCTTGCGTGCTCTTTGCAGGTATTTCACCTGCGAGGCTACCTCTCGTGGGTGCACAAGACGCTTGTCGAGGGCAATATCCGTTGGGTTGCGCTCGATGTTATCCTCAATCTCCCTTCTCAGGATGTCGCTTTTCAGCAACTCTATCTCTTCTTTTTCCATACTCTTTTTTCCATTTTAGCCATTGGCAGGGTGGCAACGAGTGCAACCATAGCAGCGTAACACACAACGGTGAGCCAATCGGGCATACTCACTTCTGCCACAGCCCAATCCCAACCGCTGACCACCTCCACACACCTGTTCTGCAACTCGGCAGCTCCGCCCACAATGAAGCGGAACACTCCACGGAGGAAGTCGAAGGGTAGGAGCACCCACACCAGCGAACCCAACACTATAACATTGGCCGTGAGTATCACCACGGGGTTTAACACAATGCCAGCCAGAGCAACCACCCCAAAGGTGTTGGATACGATGGGTAGTGTTGCGAGGGTGGAGCAGAGGCCCACGATGACCACGCCCAATACCCAATTCAACGGCCTCCACCTACATCTCATTTGCTCCATCAGGGGCCCATAGCCGAGCATAATACCGCCCACAGCCACAACTGAGAGCCTGAAACTGATGTCGTAGAGGTTGTTGGGGTTGGCAACCAACATCACCGCCAGCGCACCACACAATACGTTCAGTGCCGAGCGTCCTCCGCCGTCAGCAAATGCGAGTTGCACAATGCAGAACATCAGTGTTGCCCTCAGTACCGAAGGCGAGCCGCCTGTGAGCAGGGCATAGACAATCATAACCACCGCACATATCACATTGCGCCAGATGTGTCCTCTGCGACTTGCGAGAGGTAGCAACCCACACAATGCCCACACCAGCATTGCCACAATGCCAATGTGTAGGCCCGATATGGCCAACAAATGGGCGGCACCTGCACGGGCGTAGTTGGTGCGTAGCGTGCGACTCATCTCGCCCCTGTGTCCGAAGGCCATAGCCTTACACACCGCATCCGTCTCCCCATCGAGCGACAGTTGGTCAAACCTGCCGAGCAGCCACTCCTGCGCCCGTGTAAAGACAAACGGTAAACTACGTTTGTCATTTTCCAACGACACCCAATCCTCCTTGTGGTCCACCCAGCAGCGACCACTTATGCCCCTACGCCTCATCAATTCCCCATAGCCACCTTCGGGTAACTCTCTTAGGATGGTACGCAGGACAACCCTCTCTCCGAGTTGAGAGTGTAGTGCGGTGTCGGCATTTATCTCCACGGTGCGCACACCCTCTGCCAACTCCACCCGTCCCTCGCAACGATGCCGATGTCCGTTGAGGGTGGGAATTGTTACTATTGTGGCCGTACACTCTATGGGCTGATTGTAGGGTAGGTCGAGGGGAGTGGTGCGGAGAGTTGTTGTGGTCATTGCCACAAACAGAATGGCAAAGGCTGTGTAGGTTGCCGCTATGCCCGACTTTTTACGAAATAAGATACCCCCTGCTATGCACACAGCGGCAGCCGGAGCCGTAACCCACCACCTCATATCGAAGGCGTCGCCCAACACGATACCTACCACCACAAGTGGGAGTATCTTTACGAATGGGTGTAGTGTAGGGCGCATATTGAATTGTGGTCAAACGTCAAAAGTCAACCGACATAATACCTCTTTTACGCATTGCCCCAAGTCTCCCTGTCGAGGTTGCGGTAGCCGATGGCTTCGGCGATGTGGGTGGTGGTGATTCTCTCGGAGCCTTCCAGGTCGGCAATGGTGCGGGCCACCTTAACGATGCGGTTGTAGGCTCTGGCCGAGAGCGAGAGTCGCTCCATAGCCCTACTCAATAGTGTGGTACAACCCTCATCCAATGGGCAGAACTCCGAAAGCATTGCGTTGTTCATCATTGCGTTGGTAAACACTCCCTCGATGCCCTCAAAGCGTTTGCTCTGTATGGCCCTTGCCCTGACAACCCTCTCACGAATTGCACTGCTTGGCTCGGCAGGGGTGGTATCGGTCATCTCGCCGAGTTCCACGGGTGTTACCTCAATCTGTATGTCGATGCGGTCCATCAGCGGGCCGGAAATCTTGTTGAAATAGCGGTTTATGGCGTGGCGTGAGCAGCTACACTCCTTGGTGGGGTGGTTGTAGTAGCCACACGGACAGGGATTCATTGCAGCCACCAGCATAAAGTTCGTTGGGTAGCAGATGCGATACTTGGCCCTTGCGATGGTTACCTGCTTGTCCTCCAACGGCTGGCGCATAACCTCCAATATGGAGCCACTAAACTCTGGCAACTCGTCGAGGAAAAGAATACCGTTGTGGGCCAACGAAATCTCGCCCGGCTGTGGGTTTGTGCCACCACCCACCATAGCCACAGCCGAAGCCATATGGTGGGGCGAACGGAACGGACGTTGGGTGAGGAGTCCCTTCTCGGTGCCGAGCTTACCCGCCACGGAGTGTATCTTGGTGGTTTCGAGGGCCTCTTCAAGGGTGAGTGGGGGCATAATCGTGGGCATACGCCTTGCGAGCATAGTCTTACCCGAGCCGGGTGCACCCACCATAATAATGTTGTGTCCTCCCGCAGCGGCCACCTCCAATGCCCTCTTTACATAGGCTTGGCCCTTTACATCGGCAAAGTCCTCGGCATAGCGGTTGGCCTTCTCCTCAAAAATGTCGTTCACCACAACCTTTGTTGGGGCAATGGGCTTGCCGTTCAGAAAGTCGATGGCCTCCCTCAAAGAGCCTACACCAATAACATCCAGACCCTCCACCACGGCAGCCTCCTCGGCATTCTCCTTGGGCAGAATGAGTCCCTTGAACCCATTAGCAAGAGCCTCTACAGCCATAGGCAAGGCACCCTTTATGGGCTTAACGCTTCCGTCGAGCGACAACTCGCCCGCCACCATATAGCCCTTCACACTCTCGGCATCCAACTGCTCCGTGGCCCCGAGAATGGCAATGGCTATGGGAAGGTCCAACGACGAGCCCTCCTTTTTTAGGTCGGCCGGTGCGAGGTTCACCACCACCTTTTTACCCACCATCCTCTGGCCACTGTTCTCAAAGGCTGAGCGAATACGCTCCTGACTCTCCCTTACGGCATTGTCGGGTAGGCCCACGAGGAACATACCCATACCGGGCGACACGTTTACCTCGACCTCTATGGTCATTGCGTTGATACCGATGACGGTGCTTGTAAATACCCTTGTGAACATATCTTCTGTGGGGTGGGTTAGGTGTTTGTTCTATATGTTAGCGTGGAAAAAGTGGCTATTAGAATGGGCTCTCCTCATGGGTGGGCCTTGCCGTGCCACGAGCCTGCGAGCCGTCGAGTCCGGCCGACGAGGGTGGCATAGCCTCAAATGCGCTACTATCCATACCGCTAAAAGCACCGCCTCCGCCAATGCTGTCGCCTCCGTCCAACGAACTGCCATACTCACGGTCGCCACTATATAGCGCACCATCCAGCGGGTCGAAGTCGCCAAACTGTGCAAACTCCTTGCGGAACTTCATCTTGATGATGTCGGTGGCACCATTACGGTGCTTGGCCACGATGAGCTCTGCAAGACCTTCGGTCGAAGTGCCATCCTCCAACTCCGTCAGACCATAGTATTCGGGACGGTGGATGAAGGCCACAATGTCGGCATCCTGCTCAATGGCACCCGACTCACGCAGGTTGGAGAGTTGGGGACGCTTACTTCCACCCATAGCCTCTGCCGAACGGTTCAACTGCGAGAGGGCGATGATGGGGATGTTGAGCTCCTTGGCCACCGCTTTGAGCGTACGGGATATGTAGGCCACCTCCTGCTCACGGTTACCTTTGGTGTCCTTCGGGCCGGTCATAAGTTGGAGGTAGTCAATAATTACAAGCTGAATATCGTGCTGTGCTTTGAGTTTACGCACCTTCGAACGGAACTCCGACACGGGCAGTGCGGGGGTGTCGTCGATGTAGATGGGGGCCTCTGCCAGAGGCTTGGCCGATACTTCGAGGTGATTCCACTGCTCTGTGGTGAGTCGGCCACTCCTCACGTCGGCACTCGACAGTTGCGACTCGGCCACCAACAGACGCATCATCAACTGCGTCGAGCTCATCTCCAACGAGAAAAAGGCCACACCCTTACCCTCGTTGACGGCAATGTTGCGAGCCATCGAAAGCACAAAGGCGGTCTTACCCATCGAAGGACGGGCAGCGATGATAATCATATCCGAGGGCTGCCAACCGAGGGTGAGTTTGTCGAGGTCCTTGAAACCTGTGGGCACGCCGTTAATCTTACCACCCTTCTTGACGGCCTCCTGAATCATTTCGAGGGTTTTACCGATGATGCTCTTGGAGTTTTGCACCTCCTTGGAGATGTGTCCTTCCGACACTTTGAAAATCTCCTGCTCGGCAAAGTTCAAAAGGTCGGTCAACTCTTCGCTTTCGTCGTAGGAACGGTTGAGGATTTCGCCTGCGGCACGAATGAGTTCCCTCTGCACATATTTCTGCGCCACAATGGTTGAGTGGAATTCGAGGTTGGAAGCCGAAGCCACCTTCTGTGTGAGGGAGGTCAGATATGGTGCGCCACCCACAGCTTTGAGCTGTCGCTGCTGTTTGAGTTTCTCCGTTACGGTGAGCAGGTCGATGGGTTTGAGTTCGGTGGCGAGCTCTTCGATAGCCTTGAAAACGATGCGGTGCTTTTCGCTGTAAAAGGACTCGGCGGAGAGATACTCCTGTACGGTGATGATACCATCCTTTTCGAGCATCAGCGCACCGAGCACAGCCTCTTCGAGGTCGAGGGCTTGTGGTGGAATGTGTCCGCCCACGCCTTCACCTGCGGTGAGGTTGTTGTAGGCCTCACGATTGTTGTTTCGGCGGTTGTTATATTCGTTTGCCATTGTGGGTTATTTGTTTCTTTTCTTACTCTTGTGCTCAAACGAGCCTTTTCTATCGGTCAAATGTACGGCTTTTTTTGGAGAGTTGCTTCGCTGGGGGCCACCAAAGAAGTAACTTTTTTGTTGACACTTCGCCTCGTAGGTGTTAGCAACATAGAGTTTTTCGCCCGTATAGGGGTTCTCTCCTGTGTAGAACATCACCGAGGATAGCGTCATAGGCGTTGGAGTGAGGTCCTGCACTTGGTCGGTCATCAGTCGGAGCGCACGCACCTTTGTTGATAACTTTTGCATATCCTCCTCCTTGCAACCCGGGTGCGAGGAGATAAAATAGGGAATGAGTTGGTATTTCAGTCCATTCTCCCTGCACACCTTGCCGAAGAACGAGTGCAACTTCTCAAACTCCTCAAAGGGTGGTTTACGCATCAATTTCAACACGTGTGGCTCGGTGTGTTCGGGTGCCACCTTCAAACGTCCGGAGGTGTGGTGGAGGATTACCTCCCTCATATATCGTCCCCCATCGTCGGGGATGTCGTAGCGTATGCCACTGCCGATGAAGGCCTTTTTTATGCCCTTCACTTCCCTCACTTTGCGGTAGAGGGAGAGTAGTGGGGTGAGGTCCCTGTTGAGGTTGGGGCACACCCTCGGAGTAAGGCACGATGGCCTCACACACTTCTTGCACAGCTCCACATTCTTACCGCCCAGCTGATACATATCGGCCGAGGGGCCTCCGATATCCGAAAGATAGCCCTTGAAGTCGGGTAGTGCCTTCACCTTCTCAATCTCGGCCAACACACTCCTCTCGCTCCTCGATGTGATGAACTTGCCCTGATGGGCCGAGATGGTGCAGAACGAGCAACCTCCAAAGCACCCTCGGTGGATGTTTACCGAGTGCTTAATCATCTCGTAGGCCGGTATGGTCTTGTCCTTATATCGGGGGTGGGGTAGGCGTGTGTAGGGTAGGTCGAAACTCCTGTCGAGGCTCTCGGTGGAGATTTGCGCATAGGGTGGGTTCACAACCACATACCTTTCGCCAACCCTCTCCACGATGGTCTTATTTTGCTCCATTCGGTTGCTCTCCACCTCCACTTTTGTGAAGTTCTCCCCGAATGATTTTTTACTCTTCACGCACTGCTCATAGCTGTTGAGCACAATGGTACTCTCCGCAGGTAGTTTGCCCACATAGTCCTCGCCCTCCACAAAGGCCACTTGTCGCAATTTACGCAACAGCTTGGCGTTAAATCCGTTTTTCATCGCCTTGGCCACCTCCACAATGCTCTCGTCGCCCATACCATACATCAGCAGGTCGGCCCCGCTTTCGATGAGCACGGAGGGCTTCAACGAGTCGCTCCAATAGTCATAATGGGTGAGCCTACGCAGCGAGGCCTCAATGCCACCAATCACTACGGGCGTGTGGGGATAGAGTTTTTTGAGTATGCGGGTGTAGGTCGTTACGGCATAGTCGGGGCGGAATCCAGCCACACCACCGGGGGTGTAGGCATCATCGTGGCGGAGTCGCTTGGCTGCGGTGTAGTGGTTGACCATCGAGTCCATCGAGCCGGCCGACACGCCAAAGAACAAGCGTGGCGCACCCAACTTCCTAAAATCCCTCAAATCGTCCCTCCAATTAGGCTGGGGAACAATGGCCACCCTATACCCTTCGGCTTCCAATAGACGACCTATTACGGCCACACCAAACGATGGGTGGTCGATGTAGGCATCGCCACTAAACAGAATTACGTCGATGTAGTCCCAACCGAGGGCTTCGACCTCTTTGGCGGATGTGGGTAAAAATCTTGACATTTGAGAGAATTGAGACAATGTTTTTTGCTATACGACTTTTGACGTTAGACCTTAGACGTTTGACTACTCTTTGGCACAAAGAGCAATGAACTATCGCCGTAGGAGAGGAACCTAAAACCGTTGTCCATAGCGTAGGCATACATCCTGCGCCAATCCTCGCCCACCACTGCCGAGATGAGCAACAGCAGTGTGCTCTTGGGTTGGTGGAAGTTTGTTACAAGGCCGCTGATGATACGGAAACGGTAGTGGGGTGTTATCATAATCTGCGTGGAGGCCGACAGCTCTTCCACGCCCTGCGTTTCACACCAACCGATGAGCGCATCCATTAACTCGGCGGTGGACACCTCGGCAGGAATGTCGTATATCTCCCATTGGCCCACAGTCCTCTCTGCATCGGGCGAGCCACTCTGCATAACCCTCCAACCCAGAGCCACAAGCGACTCTATGGTGCGGGTGCTGGTGGTGCCAACGGAGAAGATGTGTCCCAAGTGGTTACGCAGGTTGCGTAGCGAGGCCAGCCTTACGCCAAAATGCTCGGTGTGCATCGTGTGGCGAGTGGCATCGCTCTCCTTCACGGGAAGGAACGTGCCCGCCCCGACGTGGAGCGTAACCTCCTCGGTACCAAAACCTTTGGCGTGCAATTCGTCGATGAGCCTTGTGGTGAAGTGCAGGCCCGCAGTGGGTGCTGCCACCGAGCCCTCCACACGCGAGTAGACCGTCTGGTAGCGGGTGTTGTCAATCTCCTCGCTCTCGCGATTAAGGTATGGTGGAATGGGAATACGTCCCAAATGCTCAACGACCTCACCAAAGGTGGCATCGGCATCCCAACGGAACGTTATGACGTGCGACTTGTCAATCTGCTCGCCTCTTGTGGCCTCCAATGTGCACCTCTTGCCGCCCATCTCAAACTCCACAACGAGTGGGCCCTCTTTCCACTTTTTCAGTCCGCCCACAAGACACCTCCACCTACTCTCGCCCTTTATGGCAAAGGCCCTCTCGTAGTCGGCAGGCTCGTGTGGCTCCAAGCAGAATATCTCCAAGAGCGCACCTGTGGGCTTGTGCATCAGTAGTCTTGCACGGAAAACTTTGGTGTTGTTGAACACCAACAATGCTCCCTCGGGTAGCTCCTCGGGTAGGTTGAAGAACTTGCGGTGGGAGATGTTGCCCTCCCTCCACACCAACAGATTGGAGTGGTCCCTCTCGGAGAGAGGAAACTTGGCAATCCTCTCGTCGGGCAGATTGTAGTCAAAATCTGCGATATTTAGAGTCTGAAAAATCAATTTTGAATTTTGAATTTTGAATTTTGCATTTCAAAAAATGTTTAGCGTGGGGTGTAAGCCGGGTTCTGTACCGCTGGATCCCCCTTGGGAGTGTTGCACGCAACCTTCCTCGGCGGAGCGGCCTTCGTCATTAATCTATACACTGTGGTCGCCCACAGGCTAATGTTAGCGTTCTACCCCTCGGCATCGGGCGAGCAACCCTACATACTGCCGATATACTTGAACTTGCAACCCGTTGGTGGTACTGTCCCCGAAGTATTGCTACCCGAGCGGTGGGCTCTTACCCCGCCTTTTCACCCTTACCTGCCAAAGAGCGAGAGATCTTCCCTCACGATGATAGCAGGCGGTTATTCTCTGTTACCTTTAACCTTGCCGTTACCGACAACTTCCCGTTAAGAAGCACGGTGCTCTGTGTTGCCCGGACTTTCCTCTCCCTCCCAAAGGGAGGCAGCGACGAAATCCCCACGCCAAACAGACCACAAAAATACCTAAAATAATTGAGAATTGAGAATTGGGAATTGAGAATTTGATACAAATAGCTATATTTGTAATACCATTAGGAATAAATCAAACTATAAAACCAATAAAACACGATGAAAAAGATTCTCATTTCGGTGGCTGCACTCTTTGCGTGCGTGTCGCTGTGGGCAGAAGAGCCTCAGGCAGAGCCTTCACCCTGGACAATGGCGGGTAGTGCAGGTATCACCGGCTCGCAGATGACCTTAACCAATTGGGCTGCGGGTGGTGATCCCAGCGTTGCAGCCGACTTTCAGTTCAACTATTCGATTGATTACAAGAAGGACAACTCGCTGTGGCAAAATCGATTGGAGTTGGCCTATGGTATTAACCGCACCGAGAGTAACGGTACCCGTAAGACCAACGATAAGATTTATTTTTCTTCGTCCTATGGTCAGAAGGTTGCCGATGAATTGTATATTTCGGCCCTTGTGAAGTTCAACTCGCAGTTTGCCAACGGCTTCGACTATGCTGTGAAGAACGACGACGGCTCCTATAAGCAGACTTCGGGCTTCCTTGCGCCTGCCTATTTCAGTGGCGGTCTTGGTGTGGAGTGGAAACCTCTGTCGTGGATTTCGGTGAACGCTTCGCCCACCACTTGGAAGGCTACCCTTGTGAACGATGCGGCTCTGCGCCCCATCTATGGTTTGGCTGCCGACCAGACTATGCGCCACGAGTTTGGTGGAAACGTGAAGATTGAGGCAAAGGGAACGATTGTGGGCGACTTGTCGGGCTACACACGTCTGAACCTCTTCTCGAATTTCTTGGATGCCCCCCAAAATATTGATGTTGATTGGACCGTGAGGTTTGACTTGAAGATTAACAAATGGCTTTCGGCTAATGCCAACTTCCACGCCATCTACGATGATGACATTTTGATTCCCCAGCCGGATGGTACTTCGGGCCGCCGCCTTCAAATTCAGGAGGTTGCAGGCATTGGCCTTTTGGTTAAGTTCTAATAAGCTCCGCTACGGAGTTTATTAGAACGTCTACCGTCTACCGTCGACCGTCAACCGTCGACCGTCGACCGTCAACCGTTATATGAAAACCTCTCGGGTAACAAAAACGTTACCCGAGAGGTTTTTGTCTAACGTCTAACGCCAATCGTCTAACGTTATTTTTTTTCTGCCCTTTCTGCTCTTCCTTGCCCTTCCTCTCCTCGCGGGTTACAAAAACGTTACCCGCGAAAAAAAAGCTGCTCCCCTAAGTTAGG
>JAGBGK010000016.1 GCA_017936005.1 Tidjanibacter sp. | reverse complement strand
GCCCTTTTCAGGTCGCCAAAATCGACAGCCATACCCAGCTTGGGATCGCCATCCGCAGTGGAAGGAGCCCCCTCCACCGTAACAAAGAGCCTATAACTATGGCCGTGTATCTCCCTACACGCACCATCGTAGCCCACCAATGCGTGGGCCATCTCAAACGAGAACTCCTTGGTCAGTCTTATCTTTTCCATTCTCAACTTTCAATTTTCCATTCCCCTTCTACTCCTCCATAATGTGGCGCACGTCCAACTGACGAGAGAAGGGCTCGCTGAGGCTGATGTAGGTCTCGGTGGCGATAACTCCGGGAATCTTCAACACGCTCTCCGAGAGAGTGCGCATCAGGTGGTCGTTGTCGGTGCAGTACATCTTGATTTGGAGGTTATATTGGCCCGTGATGAAGTGGCACTCCACAACTTCGGGGATGCTCTTAACGGCACTTACAATGGCTTCGTCCATCGAGGGATTCTGCATACGGATATTAACCAACGCACACACGTCGTAGCCCAAACTGCGGGGGTTTACCTCCAAGCGAGAGCCAAGAATTATGCCCTGCTCGTCGAGTTTCTTCACCCTTTGGTGAATGGCCGCACCCGAAATACCACACTCACGAGCGATTTCGAGGTAGGGCATACGAGCATTGCGAAGCAGGAGTTGAAGAATCTTACGGTCAATCTTATCGATATTTACTTTTGTCATAATGGCTTGTTTTTCTTATTGTTGGGGTTATTTAATCACGCCGAGTTCCTTACCGATTTTGGTGAATGCGGCAATACACTTGTCGAGGTGCTCTCGGGTGTGGCCAGCCGACACCTGTACACGGATGCGAGCCTGGCCTTTGGGCACTACGGGGTAGTAGAATCCCGTAACGTAGATGCCCTCTTCGAGCAACTTGGCTGCCATAACCTGCGACAGAGGTGCGTCATAGAGCATCACTGCACAGATTGCACTCTGGGTGGGTTTAATGTCAAATCCTGCGGCCAGCATACGCTCGCGGAAGTACTCCACATTCTCCACCAAGCGGTCGTGAATCTCGTTGCTCTCGGCCAACATCTTGAAGACCTCAATGCTTGCACCCACCACTGCGGGAGGTACGGAGTTGCTGAACAAATATGGTCGTGAACGCTGGCGGAGCATCTCGATAATCTCCTTGCGGCCCGTGGTAAAACCACCCACTGCGCCACCAAAAGCCTTGCCCAAAGTGCCGGTGATGATATCCACCTCGCCACGACAGTTGTAGAGCTCGGTTACACCCCTACCCGTTGCGCCCACAACGCCTGCCGAGTGGCACTCGTCAACCATCACAAGGGCATCATATTTCTCGGCCAAGGCACAAATCTCGTCCATCTTGGCCACATTGCCATCCATCGAGAACACACCGTCGGTTACGATGATGCGGAAACGCTGTGCCTGTGCGAGTTTAAGACAGTTTTCGAGCTCCTCCATATCGGCGTTGGCATAGCGGTAGCGAACAGCCTTGCAGAGCCTTACTCCGTCAATAATAGAGGCGTGATTGAGCGAGTCGCTGATGATAGCATCCTGCTCGGTAAAGAGTGGTTCAAACACACCGCCATTGGCATCGAAGCAGGCGGCATAGAGGATGGTGTCCTCGGTGCCGAAATAGTCGGCAATGGCCCTCTCCAACTCTTTGTGGATATCCTGACAACCGCAGATAAACCTCACGGACGACATACCGAAGCCACGCTCATCCATGGCACGCTTGGCAGCATCAATAAGACGAGGGTTGTCGGAGAGTCCGAGATAGTTGTTGGCGCAGAAGTTAAGCACCTCCTTACCACCAACCTCAATGGCGGCACGCTGGGGAGATTCAATAATGCGTTCTTGTTTGTAAAGACCTGCTTCACGGATGCTGTCGAGCTCCGCTTGGAGGTGGTTTTTAATCTTTCCGTACATAGCGTTGTTATTATTTTTTGTGTTTCTCTGGTGCTTAACTTACGTTTTGTTATGCAAAGGTATGTATTTTTTGCTTAACATTAAAACTTCGAATACAAAAAGAGAAATTCCTTAACTATTCGTGGGTTTCAAACAGCAACCCACACCACACCACAGGCGTGAAAAGAAGCCTATTTTGGGTTTCTTTTGTCGCAAAATTTTCTTACCTTGCGAAAAATTAAAATCGTTTTATTATGAAGCGCTTTTACTCTTTCGGTTTATTAGCCATCGTTCTTTTGTGTGGCTGTGCAACCACAAGACCACTACCCGTGCTCCACAAAAACGAACACACCTACATTTCGCACAAAGAGGGAGTAGATAGCATCTATTTCTACGAGTTTCGAAAAATCTTTCCCAACGACGGGGATCCCGAAACAATGGTAATACAAGAATCCCAAAAATTCAACAAGTGGGGATACCTTCTTTTTGAAGAACGCCATCTTGCGTTTAGTTTTGCCGACACTACTTTTCATAAGACAACAAACACCTACAATGAGTTTGGTCAAATCATACGAAAGGAGTCTTTCTGCGACAATAGTTTGTCCAACTACACAGACTATACATATACCGCCAAAGGTCTAATTGCTTCCGAAACAAAGGTTTATTCCGACTGTATTCCCGTTACAATAAAATACTTTTACGACCGACACAACAACAACATTCTCAAAGAGTTCTACCAAGCCGACAGCCTTATAAGTTGGGATATCTACAAATACAACAAACATGGTCTATTGCTTGAAGAAACACACCTTCGTGGTGCAGATGGTGCAACAAAATATTCTATATCACACATCTACGACCGACACAATAGAAAGGTTAAAACCACAACTCTTTCTCATTTTAGTAGTGTGATAAAATTTCCTTGCGTTCCTATTGTAGAAGACTATAAAAACTCTCATTTAAATAAGGAAACGTGGGGAAAGATCAAGAATCCCGTCAATCCCATCAAGCTAGACACACTCATCGAGTGCTATTCCTACACCAATACCGGAAAACTCTCCGAAGTGCAATCGTGGTGTTCTTCCCTTGGTGCGGAGTGGTACACCTCCGAAAAGAGAGAATACCACGACAACGGAAATGTTGCAAAGAAGATAACGTGGAGTCGTTGCATAACAAAAGACGGAATTAGGCCAATGCAAGTTGAAATATACAACAAGCAGGGCTTGGTTATAGAAAAACAATATTACTCCAACGATTTGAAAGCACTCCGCACAGTTGTCCGCACAGAGTACAACGATCAGGGCAAGGTAACCGCCCAAATGGAATACGATTGGAAAGGGAAACTCAATAGTGTTGAACACAACGTATACGATGACTATGGTAATCTGACTGAGCGGTGGTGTTTCCAGAGTAATGGGGAGGTGGACTACCGTCAGGAATCTGTTTATATAGGAGATGTGTTGGTGGAAGAAAAAATCTACTATGACGACACCCGCCTAAAATCCCTCTACACCAAAACTACCGAAGGAGGAAAAAAGATAAACTACGATAAGAAAGGAAACATTGTCGAGACAACTATATACGTCCAAACTCCCGAGCTTCAATGGAAGAGAGTCTATGGTGGTAGCAACACAGATGTGTTGATTCACGAGACACGTAAGGAGGTTTTCAAGCAATAGAACTCTTTGGGTGTGCTACTTTTCCCTTTGGGAATGGACAAATTTATCAATTCTTTCCTATCTTTGCGGAGCAAAAAAAACGAACAAAAGTTATACAATCAGTAATAAAAACAACAAAACGTTATGCAAACGATTGACACTTACAACTTTAATGGCAAACGTGCCATTATCCGTGTGGACTTCAATGTGCCCCTGGACAAGGAGTTCAACGTAACCGACGACACCCGTATCCGTGCCGCAATCCCCACCATCAAGAAAGTTTTGGCCGGTGGTGGTTCGGTAATTCTTATGTCGCACCTCGGCAGGCCCAAGAAAAACAACGACGAGAAATACTCCCTCTCGCACATCATCGGTGCTGTGGAGGCTCGCCTTGGCGTGAAGGTGCTCTTCGCAGGCGACTGCATGGGCGAGAAGGCCGCAGAGATGGCTGCTGCCCTCAAACCCGGTGAGGTGTTGTTGCTCGAAAACCTCCGTTTCTATGCAGAGGAGGAGGGCAAACCCCGTGGTTTGGCAGAGGATGCTACCGACGAGGAGAAGAAAGAGGCCAAGAAAGCCGTTAAGGAGAGCCAGAAGGAGTTCGTTAAAAAACTCGCTTCCTATGCTGATTGCTATATCAACGATGCATTCGGTACTGCTCACCGTGCTCACGCTTCGACCGCTCTCATCGCCGACTACTTCCCCAATGACAAGATGTTCGGCTATGTTATGGAGGGCGAGTTGAAGGCTATCGAGGCTGTTATGGAGAATCCCCAGAGGCCCTTTGTTGCTATCGTTGGTGGCTCGAAGGTTTCGACCAAAATCTCCATTATAGAAACTCTTATGGAGAAGTGCGACAAGATTATCATCGGTGGTGGTATGACCTATACCTTTGCCGGCGCACTCGGTGGCAAGGTAGGTAAATCCATCTGCGAGCCCGATATGTTTGAGACCGCACTCGGTATCCTCAAAAAGGCAGAGGAGAAGGGTATCAAGTTTGTGATGTCGCCTGACGCACTCACCTGCGACGATTTCAGCAACGACGCCAACACACAGGAGGCTCCCGTGAAGAACATCGACGATGCCTGGGAGGGTGTTGACATCGGTAGCGAGGGTAAAAAACTCTTCCGTGAGGAGATTTTGGAGTGTAAGACCATCCTCTGGAACGGCCCCGTTGGTGTGTTTGAGATTGACAAGTTCTCGACCGGCTCGCGTGCAGTGGCAGAGGCTATCGCCGAGGCTACCCAGACCAAGGGTGCATACTCGCTCATCGGTGGTGGCGACAGCGTTGCTTGTATCAACAAGTTCGGTTTGGCCGACAAGGTTAGCTATGTTTCGACCGGTGGTGGTGCATTGCTCGAATTCATCGAGGGCAAAGAGCTCCCCGGTGTTGCTGCCATCCGCAAGTAGGAGACACAAGGGGGCGCAAGCCCTTGACAACAAAAACAAAAAACACGGGTATCTTTTTCGATACCCGTGTTTTTTTGTTGGTCTTTACGACTTGACTATTTGATTGTCATTTCGTCTAACAGATAGCCTGCACCGCCAAGTTTGTCGATGCACCACAGTACATAGCGCACATCCACATTGATAGTCCTTTGCAGGGCTGGCTCAAAGGCGATGTCGCCACTCATTGCCTCCCAATTGCCATCGAAAGCAAGACCGATAAGTTCGCCACGGGAGTTCATAATGGGGCTGCCCGAATTACCCCCCGTAATGTCGTTGGTCGAGAGGAAGCAGGTGTGAAGCGTACCGTCGGCATCTGCATAACGGCCCCAATCTTGTGCTGCGTGAAGAGTTTTGAGCCTCTCGTCCACGGTAAAATCTACGGGGTTGTTGGGGTCCTCTTTTGCCACAACACCATCAATGGTTGTGTAGTATTTATAGAGAACACCATCGGCAGGCGAGTAGGGGAGAACAGAGCCATAGGTCAGACGCAGAGTGAAGTTTGCGTCGGGATAGTAACTCTTCTCGGGATTCATCTCCTGCAAGCCACGCACAAAGAGTCGGTGTCCGGTCTTGAAGTCGTTCTGAATAGGAATTGCGCTCTTGTAGAGTTTGTTATACACACCCATTGCATCCTCCATAATAAGGTAGGCAACATCCTTCTTAATGGCATCCAAGCCACCCTCTGCGCTCACAGCTGCGAGGAATTTTTCCTCATTAGCAAAGGCCGATTTATCAAAGAGATTTTCGGTAAACGCCTTTACATCACCACCAAATTCGGTGTCAATAACACCCAAACTCTCCGGCCTGCGCTCGGCAGGAATCATCTCCCTGAGGACCTCAAACATACGAGCACTCACAAGCCTATCGGTAGCCTCATCGTAGTCCTTATAGAACTTCTGCATAGCCTCCACAGCCGCCTCCACATTCTCGCCACGGCGCAGAGCGTTACGATACCTCATAGGAGCCACCACAATCTCGGCTGCACGGAAGAGAGTCTCGCTCAATATCTGAATATCGCTCTCAATGGGGGTAACCTCCTTGATTGATTTTTCAATCATAGGCAGTGCGTTTCCATAGAGTTCAATACGCTTTTTATTCATATCGCCCCAAACCCAAGTAGTAAACTCCTTTTCGATTTGCTCTTTTTGGCCCTTAACACCGAGTTTTTTAACGCCTCTCGACATTCCGATGGAGTTCTTCCAATAGTTGGACGAAGAGGCGTATTTTGAGGCATATTTGATGCGGATGGCATCGTCGGCAGCCATACGCTCTTTGAGGATAGCCTGCCTCTCGCCACGAATATAAATACGGTTGGGATTCTCAGTCTCCAACATCTGATCTATCTCCCACGAGGTCATATAGCGAGTAGTGGAACCGGGGAAGCCCATAATCATAGCAAAGTCGCCCTCCTTGTAACCCTCCGTCGAAATAGTGAGGTGGGTGGGTGCTTTATAGGGGACATTCTCCTTGGCATACTCCGCGGGAGTTACACCATCGGGTGCTGCATAAATCCTGAATACGGAAAAGTCGCCCGTATGACGAGGCCACATCCAGTTGTCGGTCTCGCCACCAAACTTGCCCACAGCATAGGGAGGTGTTCCTACAAGGCGCACATCCTTATACACCTCCATAACGAAAGCAAAGTATTGATTTCCGCCAAAGAACTCCTTGACCGACACACTCTTACCCTTGTTCTTTTTCTCCAACTTTGCTTGCAGAGCCTTCGAGTTAGCCCTCACCTTCTCGCTCCTCTGCTCAAAAGTCATATCGTCCTTAACTCCTTTCAGCACCTGCTTGGTTACATCCTCGATACTCCTGATGAAAGTAACAGTCAAGCCGGGCGCAGGCAACTCCTCCTGACGATTCATCGCCCAAAAGCCGTTTTTAAGGTAATCGTGCTCCACACTACTGAGTGCCTGAATGGAGCCGAAGCCACAGTGGTGATTGGTAAACAACAGACCATCGGCCGACACTACCTCGCCCGTACATCCATTACCAAAAATCACAATAGCATCCTTCAACGACGAGCCATTCACGGAGTAGATATCCTCGGCCGTAAGTTCCAAACCCTTAGCCTGCATATCCTTAATGTTCAATTTCTGCAACAAGGGTAACAACCACATACCCTCGTCGGCCACCGCTGCCAGACTCACCAGCAACGACAACATTCCAACAATCACTTTTTTCATTCTTCTTCTTTTTTATATATTTATATCATTTGTAAACACACGCCTATCACAGAGCCAACATCCTCACAATAGCTCCTTCGGCCTTTGCCCTTACATCCTCGTCAATGACCACCTCGGGGGTCTCATTGAGGAGTGTTTCGTAGATATTTTCGAGCGTTACCTTCTTCATATCGAGGCACGAAATACATCCCTCGCACCCCTTGTGAGGTACCGGGTAAAACTTCTTATGTGGTAGGGTGCGTTCCATCTCATAGAGAATACCACTCTCGGTGGTTACAATAAACTCCTCTGCCTCACTATTCTTACAGTAGGCAAGAATACCCGCAGTGGAGCCTGCATAGTCGGCCAACTCCACCACCTCCGCCTTACACTCGGGGTGCACAACAACCTTCGCCTGCGGGTGTGCCTCTTTGAGTTTTACAATCTCCTCAACCGAAAACTCCTCGTGAACAAGGCAAGCTCCATCCCACAACTTCATATTCCTACCCGTACACTTATTTATATAAGAGCCCAGATTACGGTCGGGGATGAAGAGTATTTTCTGTTCGGCCGGCAGCCCCCTTACAATATCAAGAGCATTGGAAGATGTGCAGCAAATATCCGTGAGAGCTTTCACCTCCACCGAGGTGTTCACATAGGCCACCACTAAGTGGTCGGGGTTCTCAGCCTTCACCCTAGCAAGTTCCCCTGCGTCACACGAGTCGGCCAGCGAGCACCCTGCCTCCACCACAGGCAGTAACACCTTCTTATCGGGCGAAAGCACCTTTGCAGTCTCGGCCATAAACCTCACGCCGGCAAAGAGAATAATGTCGGCATCCACCGTTGCGGCCTTCTGCGAGAGGGCCAAACTATCGCCCACAAAGTCGGCCACTGCCTGCACCTCGCCGGCGGTATAGTAGTGGGCCAGAATGATGGCACGTTTGCTCTTTTTCAGAGCCGCAATCTTGTTGGCCAAAACGGAATTTTCTATTCGTCCCATACTCTTTTATTTTTATTATTTTCTTTCTTAAATTTTATAAATATAAATTAAAATAAAAATAATAAACGGTGTTGAAAATGTCGATAACTTTTTTGTTTTCCAGCATCTGAAAACTTATCAAATTTTATCCCTCTCTTTGCATCTCATAACTATCTAATAATGCGTTTGAGAAGAGGTGTTTTTAACAGTATGTTGATAACATTATAAACAGATTAACACCCTTTGTTTTTGTTAGTTTTCTACTTTGTGCGTGTTGAAACTCTTGTGGTAAAAAATGAAAGATTTTTCTTGCTTTTTCGAAACCAATCCGGCTTATACAACAAATCTCTTTTTGCAAATTTTTAACCCTTAATTTTATCTCATTTTTTCAACCGTTGTTTACACAGTTTACTAACACTCTTTTATCACCTTTTCAACAATCTTTCGACACACCTCGGCGTAGTATTTTTCCTCCTCTGCACTGCCTAATGCTACGGGTGTTCCATTGTCGGAATTTTCTGCAATACTCTGAATTAGAGGTATTTCGCCCAAGAAATCAACATCCTCATTCTCGGCCATTATGCGTGCTCCACCACGTCCGAAAATGTAGTAACGATTGTTGGGCAGCTCGGCAGGTGTGAAGAAAGCCATATTCTCCACAACACCCAGCACAGGAACCTCCACACCCTGTGTGCGGAACATCTTCATTCCCCTCACCACATCGGCCACTGCAACCTGCTGGGGAGTGCTCACGATGAGTGCGCCCGTAAGATGCAGATTTTCAGCCACTGCAATCTGTACATCGCCTGTTCCGGGAGGCATATCTATTAACAAAAAGTCTAACTCTCCCCACAAGGTTTGGTTAATAAGTTGTTTGAGTGCATTTGTGGCCATCGGACCCCTCCAAATGAGGGCATCTCCGGGGTTGATGTAGAAACCTATGGAGTTGATTTTTATGCCATTGGATTCGGCAGGAATGATATAGTCCAAGCCCTCGTATTTTTCTGCCCAGGGAGCATAGTCCTCCACACCAAAAAGTTTGGGCTGCGAGGGACCATATATATCGGCATCCAAAACACCAACACAATATCCCAACTTGTGCAACTCTACGGCAATGTTGGCCGTTACGGTGGATTTGCCCACGCCACCTTTACCCGAGGCTACAGCAATGATGTTTTTCACCCTTGCAACACCTTCGTGCTGACGGGGCTTGGGTGCATCCTCTCCCTCTTTGCTTATGATCTGAACCTCCAAATCGCACGCAGCATCAACAGCCATCTTTGCCCTTGTGGCCACCGATTTTGCAAAGGGGTCCCTTTTGCGGCGGAAGTTGAGGGTGATAACAACGCCCTCCATACCAATCTCCACATCTTGAAGGATTCCTCCTTCGACAATGTTTTGGCCCGTTTCGGGGTGGGTTACTCCTTTGAGTATCTCCACAATCTCCTCTTTTGTAATCATATTTTTTTCTTTCGTTTAGTCCATTTTGTTTGCTTTGTTATCTTTTAGCCCCCCTACGGGGCTAAATTTTATGCACAAAGATACACTTTCTTTGGCGTAAAAACCATATCTTTGTAATATAAACATCTATTTTTTATAAGGTATGAAAGGATTTTTCAAGACATTTTTTGCGGCACTTCTGGCAATGATTGTAGTGTCGTTGTTACCTATTTTAATATTGGTGGGTGTAGTCTCCTCATCACTCCCATCTTCGGAGGTTGTAACAGTGGAGGATGGCTCGGTGTTGGTGATGGACTTTGCAGAGAGCATCTACGACTCACCCCGTATGCCCACGCTTGACCTTTCGGGACTCTCGTCGGGAACGATGGAGATGATGCAGAGCCTTACCACACTTCAAGTTATTGAGGCTCTCGAAGCCGCTGCTGCCGACCCCAAAATCAAGGCTCTTTATATTAACCACACAGGGCTTGGCACCATTGAGGGTATGGCCCAGATGGAGGAGTTGCGCAACCTGCTTGTAGGCTTCAAGGCTTCTGGCAAGCCCATTGTGGCCTACAACGAGACCTATTCGCAGGGACTCTATTGGTTGTGTTCGGTGGCAGACGAACTCTATCTCAACCCCCAAGGCTCGCTCGATTGGCGTGGCCTTGCTTCGCAGGTGATGTTCTACAAGGGCCTTCTTGATAAGCTCGACCTCGATGTTCAGATTGTTCGTCACGGCACCTATAAATCGGCCGTGGAACCATACATTACCAAGCAGATGAGCGACGCCAACAGGCTGCAAACCCAAACGATGGTTAACTCTTTGTGGAATGTGATTGTAGAGGATGTTGCCCTTGCCCGCAACCTCTCTCCCCACTACATCCACAAGGCTGCCGAGGGACTACTTATTGATTCCCCCGCATCGGCCAAGACGTTGGGTTTTGTAGACGAACTTCTCTATGAGGACCAAGTGGAGACACACCTTGCTGCCATTGTTGGCAAAGAGAAATACGAGGATGTGAACGCCGTAACCCTCGGAGAGTATGTTTCCACTCTCATTCCCACCAAGATTGCCCGCAACAAGGTTGCTGTTGTCTATGCCGACGGCGAGATTATCGACGGACAGGGTGCCGAGGGTATCATTGGTGGTGCCACCACTGCCGAGCACATTCGCCGAGCAGCCGAGGATGACGACGTGAAGGCTGTTGTGTTGAGGGTAAACTCTCCCGGTGGTAGCGCACTTGCTTCGGAGGTTATGTGGCGTGAGTTAAAACTTCTGGTGGAGAAAAAACCCCTTGTGGTGTCGATGGCCAACTATGCGGCTTCGGGCGGATACTACATCTCCTCTCCTGCATCCACCATTCTTTCGGCCCGCACAACACTCACAGGCTCCATTGGTGTCTTTGGTATGATTCTCTCCACGGGCGACGCAATGAAAAATGTCGGTATTACGGTTGATGTGGCCAAGAGCGCACCTCACGGCGATATGGGATCTGCATTCCGCAAGCTCACCCCCACCGAGTTGGGCTATTTGCAGAAGTCGGTGGAGGATGTCTATGGTACCTTCATCGGTCACGTTGCCGATGGTAGGGGTATGACCACCGAGGAGGTTGACAAGATTGGTCAGGGCCGTGTTTGGTGTGGCGTGGATGCCAAGACCATTGGCCTTGTGGACGGATTTGGTGGTCTTAAAGAGGCACTTGCCATTGCTGCCGAGAAGGCCGAGTTGGGCGAGGGCTACCGAGTGGTGGAGATTCTCGAAGAGGAGGACGAGTTCACGGCTCTTATGAACTCCCTGCTATCTGCTTCGGCACGCACGGCACTCAAAGAGGCGAGTGTGTTTGGCGAGAGCCTCGGTCGCTACAACGCCCTTCGTGCTACCATCGAGGAGGGCTCGGGTGTTAAGGCCCGTATGCCCTACGATATTGCCATCTATTAGAAAACCATACACCCTCGACCAACAAGGTGTCGAGGGTGTTAAAAACTCCTTCTATGGAAAAACTATTCCTTGTTGACGCCTACGCACAGATTTTCAGGGCCTACTATGCCTTTGCGGGCCGCCCTATGCGCAATCGTGAGGGGTTGAACACTTCACCCATCTTTGGGTTTACAAAGTTTTTGAGGGACATCATCGTCAACGAACGCCCCCACTACCTCGGTGTGGCTTTCGACCCCAAGGGGGGCAACTTCCGCAATCGCCTCTTTCCTGACTACAAGGCCAACCGTAGCGAAACCCCCGAGGACATCATCGCCGCAGTGCCCTACATCAAGGAGATTTTGCGGGCTATGCGTATCCCTATTTTGGAGGTGCCCGACTATGAGGCCGACGATGTTATCGGCACCCTCTCCCACAAGGCGGCAGCCCGTGGGTTGGATGTATATATGGTAACTCCCGACAAAGACTTCGGACAACTTGTAACACCTTCTGTGCGCATCTACAAGCAGCGCAAGGGTGGCGAGGGTGTTGAGATTGTCGGTCCGGCAGAAATCAAGGAACACTATGGCTTTGACGACCCACGCAAGGTGATTGACATTTTGGCCCTTTGGGGTGATGCCTCGGACAACATTCCCGGTGTTAAGGGTGTGGGCGAAAAGGGTGCCATAAAACTTGTGAACGAGTTCGGTACGGTGGAGGAGATTTTGGCCGACACCAGTCGACTGAAAGGAAAACAGAGGGAGAATGTGGAGGCCGGAGCGGAGCAGTTGAGGCTCTCGAAGGTGCTGGCCACCATTGCCCTCGATGCGCCAATAGATTTTGTACCCTCCGAGTTGGCTATGTGTGCCCCCGATTGTGAGGCACTCAAAGAGATTTACCGCAAGTTGGACTTCAATATGTTCCTGCGTGAGATGGAGCTCTCGGCCCACTCGCCCTTCAACGGACTTGTGTGTCCAGAGGCGGTGGGATACAAGGAGGCGGAACGATGTCAAAAACAAACATCAGCCACATCATTAGACCTGTTTGGAAACCCCGTTTCGGAGCCAAAGAAGGATGTGTCTGGAGTGCAAACACCTTCCGAGCCGACGCAGGATTTGTTCTCCATTGCCACTCCTTCGTATAATACAATAGAGAATGTTTCCCATCAATACATCCTCTGTGACACTCTGGAAAAGATTGCCGAGGCGGTAGCTGATTTGAGCCGACACAATAGGGTTGCAATAGATACCGAAACCACAGGCTTCGACTATTTCAGCGACAGCGTTGTGGGTTTGGGTGCTTGCGGAGAGCCCCACAAGGCATATTATATTCCCTTTGCAGTTGAGGGAGCAAAGGAGTTGGTAAGCCCTCTGCTCTCCAATGTGGACATAGAAAAAGTGGGACATAACCTCAAATTCGACATCCAAATGTTGCGCCACGAGGGACTGTCTGTCGATGGCCTCTATTGGGATACGATGATTATGCACTACCTCCTTGACCCCGATGGCCGCCACGGTCTGAATCATTTGTCGCAAACACTCTTGAACTACACCCCCATTGAGATAGAAACACTCATCGGCAGGGGAGCAAAACAGCTCACAATGGATAGGGTTGCGGTGGAGTTGGTGGCTCCCTATTGTGCCGAGGATGCAGATGTTACTCTTCAATTGTTTGAAAAACTCCACCCCAAAATGGAAGAGGAGGGTGCGTTGGAGTTGTATCAAACAATTGAACTTCCCCTCATTTCCACCCTTATGAATATGGAGCGCGAGGGAGTTAGGGTCGATTGCGACCTCCTTGCGGAGTATGCCAAGAGGCTCAATGAGAGAATGGCAACCATCGAGGAGGAGATTAGAACTCTTGCGGGTGTACCCGATCTAAACATCAACTCTTCGCGTCAGTTGGGTGTAGTTTTGTTTGAAAAGCTCAAAATCGACCCCAAGCCCAAGAAGACAAAGACAAAACAGTATAGTACCGAGGAGGAGTACCTACAATTCCTCTCGGACCGCCACCCCATTGTTCCTCTTATATTGGAGTATAGGGGTATCAAAAAGCTCCTTTCGACCTATGTAGAGGCGCTCCCTGCACTAGTAAATCCCGCAACGGGACACATACACACCTCCTACAATCAGGCGGTAGCGGCTACGGGTAGACTCTCTTCGACCAACCCAAACCTCCAAAACATCCCTATTCGTGATGAGTTGGGTAGGCCCATTCGTGAAGCCTTTGTGGCTTCGGACGAAGACCACATCCTTGTGGCCGCCGACTATTCGCAGATGGAGCTTCGCCTTATGGCCCATATGAGCGGTGACGAGGCAATGATTGAAGCCTTCCGTAGTGGCGAGGATATCCATAGAGATACCGCATCGAGGCTGTTCCACGTTGCCCCTGCCGAAGTGACCTCCGACCAGCGCCGCAAGGCAAAGACCGCCAACTTCGGCATTATATACGGCATTTCTGCCTTTGGTTTGCGCCAAAGGATGGGTAATGACATTTCGATGGGCGAGGCAAAGGAGATTATCGATGGTTATTTCCGCTCCTATCCCGGGATTAAGGAGTATATTGACCGCACTATTGCCGAGGCAAAGAATAATGGCTATGTGCAGACCATCTTTGGTCGTCGTAGATACCTGCCCGACATTAACTCAGCCAATGCTACGGTGCGCTCACTTGCCGAGCGAAACGCCATAAATGCTCCCCTGCAAGGCTCTGCTGCCGACATCATCAAGATTGCGATGGTAGAGGTGGCCCGTAGGTTTAAGGAGGAGGGCCTTCGCTCCAAGATGATTCTCCAAGTGCACGATGAATTGATTGTGGACACTCTGTTGAGCGAAAAGTCCCAAGTGGAAACCATTCTTCGTGAGGCGATGGAGGGAGCCGCCACCCTGCGTGTGCCTCTTGTGGTGGACATTGGCGAGGGAGCCTCTTGGCTCGAAGCGCATTAGTGGTTAGCTATAAATACAAAAATAATATGAGAGCACTTGTACAACGTGTTGCCCACGCAAATGTGGTGATTGAGGGCGAGGAGGTTGCACGCATTGGTGGAGGCCTATTGGTCTTTGTGGGTGTTGCCACCGACGATACCTCTGCCGATGTGGATTACCTTGTGCGCAAGGTGTCGCAACTGCGCATCTTTGATGACGAGAATGGGGTGATGAACCTCGATGTGCGCCAAGTGGATGGCGAGGTGCTGGTGGTGAGCCAATTCACACTCCAAGCTGCAACGCGCAAGGGCAATCGTCCAAGCTATATTCACGCCGCAGGCGAGGCTGTGGCTGTGCCACTCTACGAGGAGTTCAAACAAAAACTCGCCACTGCCATTGGCAAACCCACTCCTTGTGGTCGCTTTGGTGCCGATATGAAGGTGTCGCTGCTCAACGATGGCCCTGTAACCATCTGGCTTGACAGCACAGAGGGCAGGTAGGCGAAAACAAATATATGGCTCTATTAGGCGCCCTCCAACCCAAACAAAAAAGCTCGGAGAAAACTCCGAGCTTTTTTGTTGTGCACAACCTTATCACTACTTGGTTTTCCACGAGCCGCTAGTCCACGAGCCGCTCAATGTGTAGAGGTTTTTGCCATCGGTGGGGATGATAAGATCAGAAGTCTGGTTAACCTTGTTGTTCCAATTGTTACCCGTACCCTTCATTGAGCAGAAGATTACGTTGTCGCCGTAACCCACGGGAATGTTAACCTCATAGATTTTGTCGCCATCGCTGTCGGTCATACTTGCCCAAGTGTTGGTATTGGTGGTGGTGTTCCAGAAGTATGCTGCAAAGCGGGTTGCGCCCGAACCTGCGCTTACATTACCTACCGAGAAGTAGATGGTGTTCTCTGTCGACTCGGGCTGTTCTGGCTCGGCCTCCTGACCATTGGCGGTCTGCTCTACGGCCTCGGTGTATGGGGTGCCTGCGGTCATAAGGTAAACCCTCATTGCATTTTGGTCGAAGTAGATGTCATAGGTACCGGCTGCTACAACACTGATGTCGCCAGCATTTTCGCCGATAACTGCAAAGTATTTGTTTGCCTCTGCAATGCTGATAGCACTTGCGCCAATGTTTACCTGATCCCAAGAACCAACAGTACGAATCTTGAAGGCCTCACCTGCGTTGAAAGTGATGTTTTTGGCAACCAAAAGACCGCTGGTTGTTGTGGTCATAAGAGGAATGTCGGTACCCCAGCCGCTTGCGGAAAAACCACCAACAACACCCAATCCCGACTCCTTGCCTGCGAGGTCTGCCGACGGATCGTAGGTGGAGTTGTTCCAGATACCCTGGCTCTTTTCGGTACCCCAACCGGTTACAAAGAAGTGGTTGTCGGGCTCGATGCCAATAACAAGGTCCTCGGTCTGGTTCCAAACGTGCTGCTCGGTTATCTGGTCATTCTCCCACTTGTTCCAGCTAAATTCGGTCCATTGGGGGTTCATACGGCAGAAAATAACGTTGGTCATACCGCTGGGGACACCACACTCATATACACCATCGTTGTCGCTGTCGGTCATAATCATAGTTGCGTCGTTGTTACCAAAGAAATATGCAGCAAACCAAGCATCTGCATCATTCCAAATGCCGGGGTGGAGATAGAGTGTGCCGTCGGTTATTACCTCTCCGCCGGTATTGCCGCCCTCGTTGTCACCACCTTCATTGCCACCCTCCTCGGGGTTCTGGCCAAACTGCAACTCATTGTCGCCCACCCAATCACTGATGGTTGGGGTGAAGTCGGTGTAGATACTGTCGTCGGTGAGGGTGATGTGGGCGGTGCTAACCTTGCCAGAAGAGAAGGTTACTGCGTCTTTGAGCTCAAAGGTAAATTGTTTCTTCGATACGGTTGTGACGACCAACTTGGGAGTAACGTCAACTTGGGGGGCAAGTATTAAAGCCCAAGCAGGTTGCTCGGGGATAAGGGATATTGATGCAGCCTTGATGGTACCCTTGTTACCAGTTGCTACTACACTGCCGTCTGTGAGGTTAAGGGTTGCGTTGCCATAAACCTCTGCGAACCACACGTCGTCAATCTGCTCACCATTCAGTTGGTTGTCAACGGTGATAACAACTTTCGAGAGCACGTGTTTGAAGGGGAGTTCGATTGCCTCCGAGGTGGGTTTTGCACTTGTGATGGCAACCATCAGGTCGGAAGCTGTGTATTTTGCGTATGTGCCCTGGTCGGCATTCACCGAGAAGGTGTATTTCTCTTGATAGGTTCCATTGGAAGAGTAGGGATAGTAGCCAATCACTGTCGATACCTTGTCTTCGGTATACCAATAGTTGGCCCTGGCACCAACCAAAGCACCATTAGTGTAGGTGAACAGAGCGTTGTTGAGCCAAGGGGTTTCGGTAACAATGTGCAGACCGATTTTGTCGCCTTCCTCAAAGGCGGTGTCGGTTGCGCGGTTAAAGTTGACAAGCGATGGGGTTACACAAATCTCTTTTGCGCCACCCTCAGGTGTGATGCCTTCCGGTTCATTTTGGCAGGCGGTGGTGGCAACTGTAACCATTGCCAACATTGCGAATAGTTTTCCGAATTTCATTATGTTTGTTTTTGTTATTGTGGTTGTTAATTGTTTTATCAATCTCTCGCTTATAAGCGAGGCAAATATATTAATTTTTCGTATGATTTATTCCTTTATTGTTGAAAATTATTGAAATAGCAACCATTAAACCGATGCAGGCAGGGTAGTATAGGTGTGGAATAATAGCCACAGGTGACACTTTTGCGAGGCCAGATGCCATCAGTAGTTGAGCTCCATAGGGAAGAACTCCTTGTACAAAACAGGAGGTGGTGTCAATAATGCTGGCCGAGCGGCGGGGAGAGATGCCGAACTTTTGCGATATGTCGCGTGCAATATCGCCAATGGTCAGAATGGCGATGGTGTTGTTGGCTGTACACACATTCGACAGCATTGTCAATAAGGCAATTGCGCCCTCACCTCCTCGGCGGTTGCGGATGTTGCGAGTAACTCCTCGTATGAGATAATCAAGTCCACCACCGGCTTTTACAAGTTCGAGCAAACCACCGGCCAACATCGTAACAATGATAAGTTCGCCCATAGAGCACATACCCTCGCCCATTGATGCCGTGAAGTCGAAAAACGCCACCTCGCCCACACCAACGCCTATGATTCCCGTAGCCACAATTCCGCAGGTTAGCACAATCAACACGTTGACTCCCACTAGCGCAAGTATGATAACCAACGCATAGGGTAAAACCTTAACAATGTCTGCCGAGGTAGAGTCAACACTTGTGACCTCTCCGAAACCGCTACCATATAGTATGTAGACGAGTAGTGTTATGATTGCCGCAGGGGCAACAAGGCGTAGGTTGGTGCGGAATTTATCCCTCATTGCACAACCTTGTGTTTGTGTTGCTGCGATGGTGGTGTCGGAGATAAACGATAGGTTGTCGCCAAAGAATGCACCACCCACAACAATGGCCACCATCCACGCTGTGTCCACACCCATCTCCACAGCCAAGCCCGTAACTACGGGAGTTAGAGCGACAATCGTGCCAACAGAGGTGCCAATCGACATTGAGATAAAGCAGGTGGCCAGGAAAATACCCGCAGGAACAAACCTGCTCGGAATGGCCCTGAGGGCCAACTCCACAGTGGCATCCACGGCACCCATTGCCTTGGCCGACGTGGCGAAGGCTCCGGCAAGGATGAATATCCAAATCATATAGAGGATGCGGGTGGAACCTGCTCCTTGTGAGAATTTTTCTACATTTCGTGCTAGCCCCTTTTCGGGCGCAATGAGTATGGCATAGATGGTTGCCACGAGGAATGCCAGCGAAATGGGAATGCGGTAGAAGTCGCCTGCAATGAGCGACCCCACCAAAAACACCACCAACATAACTATTAGCGGAGTGAGGGCAATAAGCCCCTTTTGACCGTTTTTCATAGACAGTATATTTTCACAGCAAACCAGAGCGGGGTTTCCCACTCTGGTTCACAGGTTTTCGTTACTATTATAAAATGAGTTTTCTCAACCTCACTCGACACTACGAGCACTTGCTCCAACCGCACGAGTGGCAGGTGGGACAGCCATTCTGGTAAACGAGGCTCTCGCTGCCGCAGTTGGGACATTTCTGTTTGCTCTTGGTGCCGTCCTTGATGTATTGTTTCAGGGCACGAGCCACACCTGCTTTCCAGATGTTGATACCCTCGCTGGTAAATTGGAGACTGTCAACCAAGTTAACAACGTCCACGATGGGCATACCGTTGCGCAACACGCCCGAGATGAGTTTTGCATAGTTCCAGAACTCCATATCGAACAAGCGCGAGATACCACCGATAACGTGCGGGTAGCCCATCTTGTCGGTGAAGCGGAAGTCGTAGCGTTTGGTGCCATCCTCTTCCCTCACCTTCACAATCCAACCCTTCTTGATGGATTTGGGGATATAGAGCGACTCCTCATCAAGCTGACCGGTGAAAATCTCGTAGGGTTTGCCATTGTGCAGGCCCACGAAAGCAATCCACTCTTCCTTGCCGTTGCGGAAGCGAACAACGTCGGCCTCCAACTCGGCGGGACGTTTGATGGGTGCAGTCGACTGACTCTCCTCACCAGCCCCCTTCTTGCTCTTAGTGTCAATAAGCACACCACTACGCGAGCCGTCACGATAGACGGTGATACCCTTACAACCACACTCCCAAGCAGTCTTGTACACCTGTGCAACCAACTCCTCCGACACATCATTGGGGAGGTTTACGGTAACCGAGATGGAGTGGTCAACCCACTTCTGAATAGCACCCTGCATCTTCACCTTGGCAACCCAATCGATATCGTTGGCAGTTGCGTGGTTGTAGGGCGAAGCAGCAACAAGAGCGTCCATCTCTGCATCGGAAAGCTCGGCCAGGTTGTCCACATTGTGGCCCGTAACCTTCAACCACTCAACAAATTTGTGGTGGAATACATAGTACTCCTCAAAGCAGTCGCCAACCTCGTCCTTATAGGAAATCTTTACATTTTGATCGGTGGGGTTAACTTTCCTACGGCGTTTATATACAGGGCGGAACACGGGCTCAATACCGGATGTGGTTTGCGACATCAGCGAAACGGTACCGGTAGGTGCGATGGTCAACATTGCAATGTTCCTACGTCCATAGCGAATCATATCGGCATACAACTCTGGGTCTGCCTCTTTGATACGGTTAATCATTGGGTTGTTCTCCTCTTTGAGGTTGTCGTACATCGGGAACGAGCCACGTTCTTTGGCGAGTTTCACCGAAGCACGGTAGGCGTTAAGACACAGCTCCCTCTGGATGCTTACGGCAAAGTCGATAGCCTCGTCCGAGCCATAGGTCATACCGAGTGCTGCCAACATATCGCCCTCTGCGGTGATACCCAAACCGGTACGACGACCTTTGAGAGCTTTCTCTTTAATCTTCTCCCACAACGACAACTCAACCCTGCGAACATCCAACTCCTCGGGGTCTTTGCCAATCTTCTTGTGGATGAGGTCGATTTTCTCCAACTCCAAGTCGATGATGTCGTCCATCATCCTCATTGCCATCTCGATGTGTTTAGCAAACTTCTCGTGGTTGAACGAAGCCTCTGGGGTAAATGGCTTGTCTACATAGCTGTAAAGGTTGAGAGCCAACAAGCGGCAACTGTCGTAGGGACACAAAGGAATCTCGCCACAAGGATTGGTCGATACAGTGCGGAAACCCTCGTCTGCATAGCAGTCGGGTACGCTCTCCCTCAACACAGTATCCCAGAACAAGCAACCGGGCTCAGCGCTCTTCCAAGCGTTGTGGATAATCTTATCCCACAAAGCTGTTGCGTCAATCTCCTTCTCATAGAGGGGTTTGTCTGCATCGATGGGGAACTTCTGGGTATATTTCTCGCCGCTGATAACACAGCGCATAAATTCGTCGTCAATCTTGATGGAGACGTTGGCACCCGTAACCTTGCCCTGAACGGTTTTAGCGTCGATGAAACGCTCTGCGTCGGGGTGTTTAATCGAAAGGGTGAGCATCAGTGCACCCCTACGGCCATCCTGTGCCACCTCGCGGGTGGAGTTGGAGTAACGCTCCATAAAGGGAACAATACCGGTGGAGGTGAGTGCACTATTCAACACGGGACTGCCTGCGGGACGGAGGTGCGAGAGGTCGTGGCCCACACCACCCCTACGCTTCATCAACTGCACCTGCTCCTCGTCCATACGGATAATACCACCATAGGAGTCGGCAGGATTGCGGTGGCCGATAACAAAGCAGTTCGACAGCGAGGCAATTTGCAGGTTGTTGCCGATACCGGTCATAGGGCCACCCTGAGGGATGATGTAGCGGAACTGGTCGAGCAGTCCGAACACCTCCTCTGCGCTCATAGGATTGGGGTAGTTGTTTTCGATACGAGCAATTTCGCCGGCAATGCGGTGGTGCATTGCCTCGGGCGAAGCCTCGTAGATGCGGTTGAAGGAATCTTTCAACGCATACTTGTTCACCCACACCATTGCGGCCAAATCATCACCCTTGAAATACTCTTTGGCGTTGGCCAAAACGTCCTCGTATTTCAACTCTTTGAGTTCGGGGGATACGCCCCCATTCTCCATCTTCTCAGACATAGCTTCCCTTGTTTTATATATTTTTTCGATTTTTTGCTCGCGTCAAAACTCTATCACACTGACAATCAGGTGTATAGATGAACAGAGTCGGGCATCCCGACTCTGCTACAAAGTTGAGGCTTATTTTTGGATAAAACAAGAGGTTTTTGTTGGTTTTTCAACAGGTTTTCAACAAAATTGTAAACACCTTATTTTGTTAAAGTTACGCTGACCTTTTCGACTTTTCCGCCGAGAGGAGGTGCAAGTTTGGAAACCTTGATTTTTGAACTAACAATCTGATTAAAAGCACCATAAAGACATTCTTGTATGCGCCAAGCCACATTTTCAAGGGTGTCGGATGGGTGTTGCATTTCCTTTTGGACGAGTTCATAAACGGTTAGGTAGTTGACACTTTTCAACAATTCATCCTTCTCGGCAGCCTCGCCAATTTCAACAATCAACAGCACATCCACCAAAAAGCGGTTTCCAACCACTTTTTCGAGGTCGTAACAGCCGTGTGGAGCACGAAATTCAGCCCCTTCGAGTTCTATTGTTACCCTCATTTTAGAAGAGATATTTCTCGGTTTTTACCCTCTCGACCAACGTGAAAATCTCTTTCCACGCCTCCTCGCCAAAGGTTGTTCCAACAACCTCAATAACCTTACCCGCAGCGATAGCTCCAATGGTACCACACTGGCGCAAGTTCAACCCCTGGCACAAACCGGCCATAAAACCTGCGGCGTAGAAGTCGCCGGCACCGGTAGTATCCACCCTCTTGGCGGCGGCCATAATGCCAACGTGTATGCGTTCGCTTCCCTTCTCCTTTATGAGTGCGCCCTTTGTGCCAATCTTCACAATGGCCAAGCTGCACCTCTCTGCGATAAATTCGAGAGCCTTTTCGGGGTCTTCCTCGCCACTGAAAGCCGCAGCCTCCTGCTCGTTGGCGAAGATGATGTCCACATATTTATCCACCAAGTCCAACAGAAAGGCCCTGTTTTCCAACACCACATTGTAGCTTGCAAGGTCGATGGCCACCTTCAAACCACACGCCTTTGCGGTCTTTATGGCGTGGCGGATAACCGAGTGGCTCTGAACCATATAGCCCTCAATGTAGAGGCAGTCGTAACCCTCAAACACAGAGGGTGTAATGTCGGCCTCGCAGAGTTCGAGAGCAGCACCGAGGTAGGTTACCATTGTGCGCTCACCATCGGGCGACACAAGGGCCAAGCACCTGCCCGAGCGATTGTTGCCGTGGTAGATGTGTGGGTCCACGCCGAGGTTTTCGAGAGCCTGCTCAAAAAAGTGTCCGGTGGAGTCCTTGCCCACCTTGCCAATAAGTCCCACCTCGGCACCGAGTCGTGCCATACAGCGGATGGTGTTGGAGGCACTACCTCCGAGCGAGAGGGTGTGTGGTAGGTCGGCTGTTTCGCCTTGAATTTTGCGTTGGAACTCCGAGTCCACAAGGTTCATACTACCCTTGCCAAGGTTGAGTCGTGTCAGAACGTCGTCGTCTCGCAGGTTTACCAAAAAGTCCGTCAGGGCATTACCGATGCCTATTACCTTTTTCACTTGCATTATGTGTCGCGTGTTTGGGTTTGTGGTTGTTTTTTGTGGATTGACTCAAAGGGATATTAATACCTTTTATATACCCACACATCGGGTTGAATTTTCTTGTACTCTTTACGCATACGCTCGGCTTCGCCAATATTGTCGGTCGAGTGGGCAATCACCACCCACAGTCCGCTGGGGAATGGGGCAATGGTGTAGTTCTCGGCACCGATACCGAGGGGGTCTTGTTTCGCGCACGCGCGCGCATTATACTTAATGGAGAAGACTCCCACGGCTACATTGTAACGCTTGTTGGGAGCGGGGGGATTGATTGCTGGTTTTGGGGGCTCAACCACCACCTCCGGCTCAACCACTGCAGGGGCAACCTCTACAACTTCAACATCTTTGCACTCGCTCTTTGTACACTTCTTGTTGCAGCAGGGGCAAAGGGCAAAAATAACCACGGCAGCCACGACAGCCACGGCCAACACCCACCACAGCCAACCGCAACGACAACGTTTTTTGAGCATAGGAACTACCTTTTCTTCGTCAACTCCGAGTGCGCGGCGCAACTCCTCAGCTATTTGGAAACTTTGAGGCAGGATGATACCAACGCCTTCAACCTTAATTGAGCCGTCCTCGCCTTTGGCACCTGCAAGCCAATCGCCATAGAGGGAAGCAGCTTGTTCATCAGACAACGCACCCTGCTCGGCAATGATGTCGGTTACGGGAATGTGGTTGTCGGAAATCTTGGTGGAGAAGGTTACCCTCTTGGGGCTACCAACCACCTGCAATGAACCCACTTGTGGGAGTGCTACGTTTCCATACTGCACAAGGCAGTTGAATATCAATTTATTAACTACGTTACTCATAGTGTACAGAGTTGTTTGTTGTTTTTTGTTGTATCGTTATTAACGATGTCTATTTCTTTGCCCTTGGAGGTGCTACCTTTTTGGCCTTGGGTTTTTCCGGCTCTTCGGCCCACGCAATGTGCTGGGGTTTGTTTTTGAGTCCGATAATCACCAACACCACACCCGCAATCACAAATGGGATACTCAGCAGTTGGCCCATATTCATACCGATAGCCGCCTTCATACCCTCCTCAAAAGCCACTTGGTCGTTTTTGATATATTCCAAAAGGAAGCGTGAGAGGAAAATACCGATGAGTCCCACTCCAAACATCAGGCCCGGGTGCTTGCGGCCGGCATCTTTTTTATAGTAGAGCCATAGAAGAACCACAAATACCAGCAGATAGAAGAGTGCCTCGTAGATTTGTGTTGGGTGCATAGGCTCCGTTTCGCCAGCCCTGCGGAAGATGAAGCCCCAAGGTAGGTCAGTTGGGCCGCCATAGATTTCGGAATTCATCAGATTACCGAACCTTACGCCTGCGCCACCCACTGCCACGGGTACCATAATACGGTCGGCTGCCCACCAGAAGGGCATTTTGTTTCTCCACGCAAAGAGTGCCAAGCCGAGCAGGAAACCGAGTGCAGCTCCGTGGCTTGCCATTCCACCTTCGCGTATATTGAGGATACGCAACGGGTTGGCGAGGTAGATTTCCGGCTCATAGAAGAGGCAGTGTCCGAGCCTTGCTCCGAGGATACCGAGGATGGTGGCATACCAGAAGAGCGAGTCTACAAGTCTGTCGGGCAACTTTTCGCGTTTAGCGAAGTTGGTAAAAAAGTAGATACCGGCGATGAAGGCCAGCGCCCAGAAAACGCCATAGTATCGTATTTCGAGTCCAAAGATGGAGATGAATGTGGGGTCCACATTCCACACAATCGAAGAAAAAAGTGTCATTACTATTCTTATTTAATTAGCTAACCGCCCGTAAAGGTAGTCAATTTTAGTTAATTCTTGCTGAGCGTGAAGGAAAAAGTGCTTCCCTTGCCGAGTTCACTACGCAGGTTGATACTCTCGCCGTGAGCTTCGAGTACGTGTTTCACAATGGCCAGGCCGAGGCCTGTGCCGCCCTGCTCACGTGAGCGGTGTTTGTCGGTGCGGTAGAAACGCTCAAACACACGAGGGATATCCTCCTTGTCGATTCCGCGTCCATTGTCCCTCACTTCGATGAGTATTTTGTCGAAGAGGTCAATAAACTTGATGTAGGTGTGGCCTCCTTGATTTCCGTAACGTATAGAGTTGATTATCAGGTTGATTAGCACCTGCTCTATGTAGTATCTGTCTGCCTTTACCCACACCGGTGGATAGGGTTGTTGGGAGTGCCAACCGATGTCGATGGAGATATCTTTTTTGGTGGCCTCAAACTCGATGGTGTCGACAATATCCCTCGTGAGCGAAGCGATGTCAAAGCGCTCATATTTGAGGTTGAGCACGCCCGATTCCAATTTCGAGATAGCCTCCAAATCGGTGGTGATGTTGATGAGTCGGTCAATACTTTTTTCGGTGCGTTCCAAGTAGCGGCGCATCATCACGGGATCGTTCATTCCTCCATCAAGGAGTGTTGAAATGTAGCCCTGAATGTTGAAGATGGGGGTTTTTATCTCGTGCGACACATTGCCCACAAACTCCTTACGGTACTTTTCGTTCTCTTTGAGTCGTGCAATCTCTTTGCGGTTTTGCTCGGCCCAATGATTCAACTCGGCACTTATGGTACGCTCGGTTTTGTTGTTCTGTTCCAACTCGGCGGCGAGTTCGGCAGTCTTTACATCGCGCCCCAACACCACTCGGTAGAGGGGTTTAATGCGCTGAATGAAGAAACTCTTGATCACCTGTTTGGTGCTGAAAAACAACACAACACCGCACGCCAACGCAAAGAGTACACACCACCACCAATTGTCCGAGTGGATGAATCGTCCAATCACAGCGCCCACCGCCACACAAAAAAGGGTTACTATGCCGACAATTAGCGAGGCACCCTGTATGGTCTTAATCTTTATCATAGAAGAGTTGCTTGGTTTTTGTATTGAGCAAAACTACAAAAAACTTGTGATGTTTCAAATAAAATTGCGACCTTTGTAGTTCTAAAAGAGTATTGGCCCCGTAGTTTAATGGATAAAATGCGAGATTCCGGTTCTTGTGCTGGCGGTTCGATTCCGCCCGGGGCTACAAATGGGAGTTCAAAATTCAAAATTCAAAATGGATTTCAAGTTAGTGTCGGACTATAAACCAACGGGCGACCAGCCCGAGGCCATCGAGGGCTTGGTGCGCTCGGTGGAGAGCGGTATGCCTCACACAACCCTACTGGGTGTTACCGGCTCTGGTAAGACCTTCACCATCGCCAACACCATTGCAAGGCTCAATCGTCCGACACTCGTTTTGTCGCACAACAAAACCCTTGCTGCACAACTTTACAGCGAGTTCAAGGCCTTCTTCCCCGACAATGCCGTGGAGTACTTCGTGTCCTACTACGACTACTACCAGCCTGAGGCCTACCTCCCCGCCAGCGATACCTACATCGAAAAAGACCTCGCCATCAACGACGAGATTGAAAAACTGCGACTCCACACTACCGCTTCGCTCCTCTCTGGGCGCAGGGATGTGATTGTGGTGTCGAGTGTGTCGTGTCTATATGGTATTGGCAATCCTTCTGATTTTCACGCCAATAGCATCACCCTGCGTGTGGGCGATGAGATACCCCAGCGCAAACTCCTCTACCGATTTGTGGACGCACTCTACACCCGTACGGAGCGCAACTTGGAGCCTGCAACATTCCGTGTTAAGGGCGACACCATCGATGTTATGCCCTCCTATGCCGAGAACGAGGCTTTCCGTATCTCAATGTTTGGCGACGAGGTGGAGGCACTCTATCGTATCGACCCAATGACCGGCGCACGCAGCGAAGAGTTGGACGAAATAACCATCTTCCCCGCAAACCTCTTTGTTACCACCAAAGAGCGCACCGAGAGGGCCATCCGAGAGATTCAACTTGACCTCGGACAGCGCATCGAGGAGTTTGAGAAGGAGGGGCGCACCACCGAGGCGCAACGTATCAAGCAGAGGGTGGAGTATGACTTGGAGATGATAAAGGAGCTCGGATATTGTTCGGGCATCGAGAACTACTCTCGCTATATGGACGGTCGTAAACCGGGCGAGAGACCGTTCTGTTTGTTGGACTATTTCCCCGAAGACTTCTTGCTTGTGATAGACGAGAGTCACGTCACAGTTCCCCAGGTAAGGGCTATGTATGGCGGTGATAGGGCCCGCAAGGAAAACCTCGTTGAATATGGCTTCCGATTGCCTGCGGCAGTAGATAATAGACCGCTGACATTCAGTGAGTTTGAAACCTTTGGCCATAGTATTATTTACTGTTCGGCAACCCCGGCAGATTATGAACTAACCAAGTGTGAGGGTGCGGTGGTGGAGCAACTCATCAGGCCTACCGGTTTGTTGGACCCCGAGATTGAAGTGCGTTCCACTCTCCACCAGGTGGACGACCTTTTGGAGGAGGTGAACAACTGCGTACACAAGGGACAAAGGGTGCTTATTACAACCCTCACAAAGCGTATGGCCGAGGAACTCTCTAAGTACTTTGACCGCATTGGTGTTCGCAACCGATACATCCACTCCGACGTTGATACCTTCGACCGTGTACAGATTTTGGAGGATTTGAAGGCTGGCTCTTTTGATGTGTTGGTTGGTGTAAACTTGTTGCGTGAGGGTCTCGACTTACCGGAGGTGGCACTTGTGGCCATTTTGGATGCCGACAAAGAGGGTTTCTTGCGTAACGAAAAATCGCTTACCCAAACGGCGGGACGTGCAGCCCGAAACGTGGAGGGTAGGGTTATTATGTATGCCGACAGAATTACCGCCGCAATGCAGGCAACCATCGCAGAGAGTACTCGCCGTCGCAACAAACAAATTGCTTATAATGAGGCGAATGGCATAACGCCCACGCAGATTAAACGCTATATCCGTACAACCATTTCCGGTACAACTTCGGCGCAAACCTCGGAGCCTTATCCATTGGGCGGTTCGGGAGTGCAGATGGCCGCTGATAATAGGGGAGTGTATTCGGCATCGGAGAGGGAGAGTGCCATTGAGGATGCACGCCGACGTATGGAGGAGGCTGCCAGGGCTCTCGACTTTGCGCAGGCGGCTCTGTGGCGTGATAGGATGTATGAGTTGCAGGGCAAAAAATATGGGCGTTAGGAGTATGAAGTTAGCAGACAGGATAACCCAAATTATAGACTTTTTCTACATCAAACCCATTCGTAAGGTATTGCCCGTGCAGACCTTCCGTTATGCGGCGTGCGGTGGGGCCAACTTAGTCTTCAATTGGCTGCTCTATGCGCTGCTCTACGACGTGGTGTTGGGTTTTGACTTTTTGAACTTGGGCTTTGTCTATATCTCTCGCCACATCGCAGCACTCTGTGTAACTTTCCCCATAACACTCCTCACGGGCTATTGGCTCCAAAGCCGAGTGTCGTTTGTAGGCTCGCCTCTGGGCGATAAGGTCAGTGGCGTGCGCTACCTTATCACCACCCTCGGCTCGCTGGCAATCAACTACGTTTGCTTGAAATTGTTTGTGGAGTGGTGTGGTGTCCACGCTCCTGTGGCACAGGTGATTACCTCGTTGATTACGGTGGTGTATAGCTACCTCCTACAAAAACATTGGACTTTCCGAGGAGCATAAGGACTTCAATTGTCGCCACCCTCACCGAGAAATAGCTATTGACGACCGCCACGAAGGCGGTCGTTTTTTGCAAAATACAAAGTATTTTGTATTTTTACGTGCTAAATCTGCACATAAGAGCAACCACTCACAAAGGCAACACAATGATTGACAGAGCAACAGTAGATAAAATTTATGCCACAGCAAATGTGGTGGAGGTCATTAGCGACTTCATTTCGCTCCGCAAACAGGGAGTGAACTACACTGCTTGTTGCCCATTCCACAACGAAAAAACACCCTCTTTTGTGGTGTCGCCCGGCAAAGGACTCTACAAGTGCTTCGGCTGTGGCAAGGGTGGTAACGCCGTGACCTTTGTGATGGAGCACGAAAAACTCACCTATGCCGAGGCCCTCAAATGGGTCGCCAAAAAATATGGCATCACGGTGGAGGAGCGAGAGGAGACTCCAGAGGAGAAGCAACGCAACGACGATAGGGAGAGTATGATGATTGTCAATGCGTGGGCTTCGGACTACTTTATGAAGGCTCTCTATGATACCGACGAGGGGTTGAGCGTGGCCCGTAGTTACTTCGCAGGTAGGGGGCTTACGGATGCCACCATCAAAAAATTTGGACTCGGCTATTGTCCCTCTCGTGGCGACCAGATGACACAAGCGGCCCTCACGGGTGGTTACAAGGAGCGTTTCCTTGTAGATACGGGCCTTACTATCAAACGAGAAACGGGGGGTTATTATGACCGCTTCTGTGGCCGAGCAATGTTCCCCATTCAGACCATAAGCGGACGTGTGACGGCATTTAGTGGTCGTGCTCTTTCGGGCGAAAACAAGGCCAAGTATGTCAACTCGCCCGAGAGTGTTACTTACAGCAAGAGCAACAACCTCTATGGTATCTACTTTGCAAAGGGAGCCATAACGAGGGAGGATCACTGTATCTTGGTTGAGGGTAACATCGACGTTGTGCAGATGCACCAGAAGGGTATCGAAAATGTGGTCGCTCCTCTTGGAACTGCTCTCACGGTGGAGCAGGTGAGGATTATTAGTCGCTTTACACGTAATATCACACTCCTCTTTGATGGCGACAGCGCAGGTGTGAAAGCCGCCATCAAGGGTGTGGACTTGGTGTTGAAGGAGGGTATGAATGTGAGGGTTGTGGTTCTGCCCGAAGGCGAGGACCCCGACTCCTACGCACGCCACCACACCGCCGACCAGATCCGTGAGTTTATTGCCCAAAATCGCAAGGACTTCATCTCCTTCAAAGCTTCGCTCTACGCCGAGCAGGTGCAGAGGGACCCTATTCGCAAGGCCGAACTTATCAGCGATATGGTGGGTAGCATTGCGCTCATCCCCGACGAAATTCAACGCTCGGTGTTCATCAAGGAGTGCGCCAAGACGATGGATGTGGAGGAGAGCCTACTTACGGGTGAGGTCATCCGCAAACGTATGGGTACCCAATATGACCGCCATACCCACGAATTCATCCGTAACCAGCAGGCACGCCAGCGGGTAGAAGAGAGGGAGTTGAAAGAGGTTGTGAGTATTGGTGCACACAAGGCGGGTAGCAGCATCACCGAACTCGAAAAGGAGATTGCCGGCTACCTCATCAAATATGGCCACTGCTCGTTCAACTATCGAGATGGACGTGTGGTAACGCCATTCAATGTGGCCGATACCATCTTTGCCGAGATCGAGGGTGAGGGGTTGTATTTCAGAGATGGGCGTTATAGGGCCATTATGGAGTGCTACAAGGCCAATCGTGGTGGCGTGGCCGAGGGAGAGAAGGTGCCCGAACACTTCTTTATTGAGATGAACGATCCCGAGGCTAGTAGTGCGGCGGTGGATATTCTCACCGAGAACGACAACTACAAGCAGTCGCAAATCTGGAAGAATCACGACATCTACATCGACTCCGAAGAGGAGCGACTAGGTAAGATAATCCCCAAGAGTATCTTGCTCTACAAATCCAAAGCTATCGAACTGCTTATTGAAGAGTTTGGGGCAAAGTTGGCCCAGATGGACGAGGAGGATGTTGAGTATATGTCGGTTGTGGAGAAGATTGCGCAGTTCAATGCGATGCGTAAGGGGATGGCCGAAAAAATACAACGTAACATACTATGAGCGACTATAAAAACATATCCATAAAGAATAAGCGCGCATACTTCAACTATGAGATTTTGGAGGAGAATGTGGCAGGCATTGTGTTGGCCGGTACGGAGATAAAATCGCTTCGCTTGGGCAAAGCGTCGTTGGTTGACTGCTACTGCTATTTTGCCAACCACGAACTCTTCATCCGAGGGATGAATATCGCCGAGTATGATTGGGGCAACCTCAACAACCACGCACCTCGCAGGGACCGTAAGTTGCTCCTTACGGGGCGTGAACTGACCAAGTTGGAGCGAGCCTCGCAAGACAAGGGTGTCACGATTGTGGGTCTGAGGATGTTTATCAACGAGAGGGGTTTTGCGAAGGTTGTCATCGGCCTTGCAAGGGGTAAACACGAATACGACAAGCGTGAAACAATCAAGGCGCGCGATACGAAACGTGAGTTGGATACGATAAAGAAACAATATAGAAGATAGGGTTGCGTCTTGAAGTTGGGTTAATTCTCAATTCTCAATTCTCAATTCTCAATTTTGACAATGGCTCTGATTTTATGTATTGAAACGGGCACCGACATCTGTTCGGTGGCATTGGCGAGGGACGGCGAGATGATTGCCCTCAGGGAGAGCGACCTCGGACACGACCACGCACGCAAGGTGGGAGTTTTCACACAAGAACTACTCCGTGAGCACGACATAGCACCCGACGAGTTGGATGCGGTGGCTGTGGGTAAGGGCCCCGGTTCATATACGGGCCTGCGTAT
>JAGBGK010000015.1 GCA_017936005.1 Tidjanibacter sp. | reverse complement strand
GAAAATTGAAAATTATTGCAAACAAGTAACGAAGGTATAAAGTCTCAATTTATATGGCTGTAATCAAAAGTGTTAGGGGTTACACCCCAAAGATTGGAAAGAATTGTATGGTGGCAGAGAATGCTACCATCGTGGGTAATGTGGAGATTGGCGACGATAGCAGCATCTGGTTTGGTGCCGTGATTCGTGGCGACGTGAACGCCATACGCATCGGCAAGAGGTGCAACATCCAGGACGGAGCCTGTCTGCACGCAACCTATGACCTCTCACCCCACCCCTCGGTAACCATCTTGGGCGATGGCGTGAGTGTGGGACACAACGCCATCATTCACGGTGCAGAGATTGGATATGGCTGCCTTATCGGTATGGGCGCAACGGTACTCGACAATGCCAAAGTGGGCGAGGGTTGCATCATCGCTGCAAATGCACTCGTGTTGTCCAACGCAGTGTTGGAGCCCAACGGACTCTATGCAGGCGTGCCTGCCAAGAGGCTCAAAGAGGTAACACCCGAACAGCGCAACAACACTTTGGAGCGCACCACAAGGGACTATATGCACTACGCAACGTGGTTCCCGGAGTACTTCACCGACAAAGAAGAGTAACCCACACAGCCCCCACCCTGTAAGATGAAGACCACGACCAACAAAAAGACCTTTGCGCTCAATCTGCTCATCGCCATAGTAATCTCTGTGGTGGTCAACTTCTCCTACTTTGTGTTAATAATGGTCAACCATCGCCAAGCCGAGGAGCAATCCAAAACCGAGGTGGTACAAGAGCAGCAGAGCGAGCAACACCAAACCGTGGTTGTGCCAGAACAGCAGAGTGGGCAATCCAAAGCCGAGGCAGAGAAAAATAGCGATAAGGAGGAGGTTGTGGTGAGAGAAGAGAGCATCTCTCGCTACTCCCGTGAGCGTAGCGGGCACAGCAACCCGTGGGTTACGCAGAAGGGCAAAGTGTTTATGTGGCTCGATATGCTCTACTATGTAGCCGTGGCGTTGTTGCTGCTGTGGATTATGACCACTCCCACTCGCAGACACAAATGGGGCTATGTGTGGCGGTTGCTGACGTGTCTGCTTCTGCTCGCACTTTTCTACTTCATTGCCCCACACCTGACTCGACAGGGTGATATTATCATCACCGCAAGTGCTCGCAGGCTCTTCAACCCTATGTTGCTGCTTAAACTTTCGGCTACCTATATTATTATTGTACTCTATGGCAAGATTTTCCAGATGCACTACAAGCAACAGGAGATTGAGGTGGAGAACGAAAGGCTCAAAAACGAGAACCTCACCTGGCAGTACAACACGCTCGTCAATCAGGTAAACCCACATTTCCTTTTCAACTCCCTAAACTCGCTCTCGATGCTCGTCAGGGAGGGTAAGAAGGATGACGCGCTGGTCTACATAGACCAGATGTCCGACACCTACCGTTATATCATTCAGGATGGCACGGCCGAGATGACAACCGTAGAGAACGAATTGCGTTTCTTGGAGGCCTACAAATATCTCTTGGAAATACGCTATGCCGGCAAGTTGCACGTGGAGGTAGAGGTCGACAAGAGCCTTTATGCCTACACCCTACCCCCATTGTCCATCCAGCCCCTCATTGAGAATGCCGTGAAGCACAATACCATATCCTCCTCCCACCCGATGAAGATATGTATCTCTTATGAGGACGGCTACATTGTTGTGGCCAACACCATTGCACCCAAGCTCGAAGCAGAGGAGAGTACGGGCATAGGCCTACGTAATCTCTCGCACCGCTGCACACTCCTCACCGAGCGTGACATTGTGGTGGAAAACAACGGCTCCACATTCGTGGTAAAACTCCCCATTACAAAACCCGACACAAAGTAGTGATAAAAGCACTAATCATAGAGGACGAGACCGCTGCCGCACGCAACCTGCAAGTCGTGCTGGGTGAATTGTATCCACAGTTGGAGATTGTTGCCACGATGGAGAGTGTGGAGGAGAGTTGTGAGTGGTTCGAGGCAAACCCAATGCCCGACCTCGTCTTTATGGACATACACCTTGCGGACGGTAACGCCTTCCGCATCTTCGACCGCACCACGATTTCGTGCCCCATCATTTTCACCACCGCCTACGACCAATATGCCCTCGAAGCATTCCGTGTAAACAGCATTGACTACATTCTCAAACCACTCAAAAAGAGCGACGTAGAGAGGGCTGTGGGTAAGTTCCTATCCTTCACGGCACCCCAGAGAAGCGACTACACCCAAAGGGTAGAGGCTATGGTGTCGGAGGAGAGGCGTAGCACCACTCTTCTGGTGCAAATCAAAGACCGCATCATCCCCATTGAGGAGGAGCAGATAGCATTTTTTCACACCTCCGACGAGAGGGTCAGCCTCACTACGATGGATGGCAAGACTTACCCCGTGGATGGAACGTTGGAGAGCATCTACACAAGGTACGCCGGCAGGGAGTTCTATCGTGCTAATCGCCAATTCATCATCTCCCGCAAAGCCATCAAGGACATATCGGTTTGGTTTGGCAGCAGGCTGGCCGTAAACCTCTCGGTGGCCACTCCCGAACGCATCATCATCAGCAAGGCACGCACCTCGGATTTCAAAGGTTGGCTTCGGTAGTCACCTTTTGAGTGGTCGATTGACCGCTCAGGTTGGTCGTTTCACCCCCAAATTTGGTCGTTTCACCCCTTTACGTAGTAAAAGGTTGAGAAAAGTATGCTATTTTTGTAGGTAGGAAAAAATGTAATTTTTTGATTAACCACAATAAAACAATTAAGACTATGAAAACTTTGAAGACTTTGGCCATCGTGGCTGCAACCATTTTGCTCGCCTCGTGTTCGTGCGGACAGAAGGAGTGTAAGTTCAACGCAAAGAAGTATGCCGAGTGCAAAACCGAGAAGCTCGACAAGATTGTAGACCTCGACGACGCACAAGAGAAGGCTGTTTATGCTGTGTATTTGAAAGAGGGCAAAGCTATCGCAAGCAAAATCAAAGAGTGCAAGAAAGCAGAGTGCACTAAACCCTGCGACAAGAAGTGTGACAAACCCGCTTGCGACAAAAAGGTAGGTTGCAAAAAACAGGCTTGCAAAGCCACTTGCGAGGAGATTGGCGCAATCCTCACTCCCGCACAAAAAGAGGCTCTCAAAGCCAACTGCAAGCCCTGCAAAAAAGCAGAGTGCGAGAAGCCCTGCACAAAAGCAGAGT
>JAGBGK010000077.1 GCA_017936005.1 Tidjanibacter sp. | reverse complement strand
GGCGACCACCGAGAGGGTATGATTAGGGTATCGGGTGTAACGTGGTTTACCAATCTTGATATTGAGAAGAAGCACGAAGAACTCATACTTTACAAACACTACACCCCCGAGGAGTACCCCACCTACGACAACTATGATGCAATCAACGTGAACAAAACGTCCGACATCCCCTGCGACTATGATGGGGTTATGGGGGTGCCGATAACATTCCTATATAAACACAACCCAGAACAGTTTGAACTAATAGGTTGCTCTTATTCTTATGGGGATTGTGGGATGCACCATCTTCAAACACCCTGGACTTGTTTGTTGTATGGGAGGGATATTTATAAAAGGTTGTTTATCCGCAAACGAAAATAAATTATGAAAATTGCACTGAAAGAAATCACGGTAAGAGACCTTACCGAGGGGTACAAGGATAGCGGAGCCGAGGGGGTGGTTGGCTTTGGCGGAAAACTCAACATAAGGCCTCCCTATCAGCGAGAATTCATCTACAAAGAGAAACAGCGAGATGCGGTGATTACAACCGTGAAGCGACACTTTCCGCTCAATGTGATGTATTGGGCCGATTGTGGCGATGGTACCTACGAAGTGATTGATGGCCAGCAACGCACCATCAGCATTTGTCAGTATGTCGCAGGAGATTTTGCCTACGAGTTTCGCTATTTCAACAATCTCACCACCGACGAAAAGCAGGAGATTCTCAACTACAAACTGATGGTGTATATTTGCACTGGCAGCGATAGAGAAAAGCTCGACTGGTTCAAAACAATCAATATCGCCGGTGAGAAACTCACCGAACAGGAGTTGCGCAACGCAGTCTATTCCGGTCCGTGGGTGAGCGATGCAAAGCGTTATTTCAGCAAAAACTCCTGCCCAGCCTATATGGTTGGCAAGGACTTTATGTCTGGCACGCCCATACGTCAGGACTATCTCGAAACGGTCATCGATTGGATAAGCGGTGGCGAAATCGAAGACTATATGGCCAAGCACCAACACGATGGCGATGCAAGCGACCTGTGGATATACTACCAGAGCGTTATTGCTTGGGCGCAAGCCAAGTTCTCCAACAAGCACAAGAAAATCATCAACTCCGTGCCGTGGGGTGCCCTCTACAACAAGTACAAAAACACCCCACTGGACCCCATCGCCATTGAGGCCGAGGTGAAAAAGTTGTTGCTTGATGATGATGTAACCAAGAAGGGCGGTATCTATCCATACATACTCACACGGGATGAGCGACACCTCTCAATCAGAGCCTTCTCCGAAGCACAGAAATTGGAGGTTTACACTCGCCAAAAGGGTGTTTGCCCCAAGTGTGGAGAGTGGTTTGAGGTGGAAAATATGGAGGCCGACCACATTACTCCGTGGTGCGAAGGTGGAAAAACAACTACCGAAAATTGCCAAATGCTCTGCCGTTTTTGCAATAGGCGAAAGTCTAATAAATAAAAAATGCTTGCCTTTTTTGGCAAGCATTTTTTTGTGTTAGAACGACATCGGAGCTTTGATTGTCGGGTGGGGGTTGTAGTCCACAATCTCGATGTCCTCAAAGCGAAGGTCTGAAATGCTCCTCACCGCAGGGTTGAGTCGTAGGCGGGGCAGCGGGCGAGGCTCCCTCGACAGTTGCTCATCCACTTGCTCAAAGTGGTTGAGGTAGAGGTGGGTGTCGCCCAATGTGTGGACAAATTCCCCAACCTCCAAGTCGCAAATCTGGGCAATAATGTGTGTCAGAAGTGCGTAGGACGCAATATTAAAAGGCACGCCCAAGAATGTGTCGGCACTGCGTTGGTAGAGTTGGCACGAGAGCTTCCCTTCCGCAACGTAGAACTGAAACAGTACGTGGCACGGGGGCAGAGCCATACCCTCCACGTCGGCAACATTCCACGCCGAAACAATCATACGCCTCGAATTGGGGTTGGTCTTAATGGTGCGAATAACATCCTCAATCTGGTCAATCATCCTACCATCTGGTGCGCCCCAGCTACGCCACTGCGAGCCATAGACGCTGCCCAAGTCGCCGTAGCAGTAGCCCTCAATGGGCGACACTTGGCCTGCCTCAGCCTTTGTCAAAAACTCCTCACGCTCAATGGGTTGCACTCCATTTTTGGCACATAGCTCGCCATAAAACCTATACGCATCATTATCCCAGATGTGCACTCCGTTGCGCACAAGATACCCGATGTTGGTGTCCCCTTTGAGGAACCACAGCAATTCGTGGATGATGCCCTTCGTGAAGACCTTTTTGGTGGTCAGCAACGGGAAGCCATCCGCCAGATTAAACCTCATCTGGTAGCCAAAAATGCTTTTGGTGCCTGTGCCTGTGCGGTCGCCTTTGACAACGCCCGTATCACGGATGGTTTTCAGCAGGTCGAGATATTGTTTCATAACAGCGTGATTTATACTCTTTTAAGTGTAAACTTTCCCTCCTCGTCCAGCACTCCATACACCGGCTCGTGGAACCAATTACCGAGGAAAAAGGCCTTTTGTCCGCCCGAAAGTGTGTACTCCTCGGAGCAGTGGTTATGGCCAAATACAAAGATGTCGGTCTGCTCGCCCTCGGCCACCCTACGTTCGGCATCCTTGACCATTGGGTCCTCGGCCCCAGCAAAGGGGAATGTAATATCTTTGCTCTTGCGGCTGCCGTGCGACCACCCTTGTCCGAAGCGGAGAGCAAAGTCGGGGTGAATGAGGTGCGAAAAAAGCCAACGGCAGGTACGACTGCGGAAAATGGAGTTCATCAGGCGTGTTCCGCCACCCAGCGCACGGGCATAAATTTCGTCGCCGTGTTCGACGGCAATTTTTCGGCCCGAAAGAGTTGTTCGTATTACCTTAAAACATACCTTAATTCCGCACTCTTTTTCGAGGTAATCCCTCTGCCACATATCGTGGTTGCCCGGCACGAAGTAAATCTCTACGCCACGGTCGGTGAGTTCAGAGAGTTTTCCGAGCAGTCGTGTAAAACCCTTTGGTACAACGCGTTTGTATTCGTACCAAAAGTCAAAAACATCTCCCACAAGGAAAATGCCTTTGGCGTCTGCGCCCACTTTATCGAGCCAACCAACCACCTCCAATTCACGCCTACGACACTCTTCGGGGGTGCCGCTTCCGAGGTGCATATCCGAGGCGAAATAGTACATTTTATATTACCTTAAAATTAACCTTATTTTTTCAGCAATTCGCCCACTTTTGCATCGAGTTTGTCGCCAAAGATGTTGCGAGCAACAATGTTACCTTCGGCATCAAAGAGGAAGTTTTGTGGAACGGATCGAACGCCATAGAGCAATACAGCTTGTGAGGCTGCACCCTGGAAGTCACACACCGTAATCCAAGGGAGCTTGTGGCGTTGTACAATCTCCACCCACACGGGTTTGGAAGTGTCAACCGACACCTGGTAAATCTCAAATCCTTTCTCTTTGTACTCCTCATAGACCTTCTTCAATTCGGCATTGTGGAAAGTTGCGTTTTGGTCGGCCACGCTCCAAAAGTCGAGCAAGAATACTTTGCCTTTCAGTGCGGACAGTTTCTGCTCCTTACCATACATATCGGGCACGGAGAAGTCTGGGAATGCTGCCGGCTCCTCTTCCAATGCCTTGTCAAGTTTACCCTGCAGTTCGGCCTGCTGGTCGTAGCGAGAGATTTGTGCTTTGAGTGTTGCAAGGTAGGGCGACGTGGGGTAGTTTTGCTCCACAGAGTCGGCCACCAAGCGGTAGTATATGATATCGTTGTGTCCGTTGAAGAGTGATTCATCTCCCGGCAGGCGCTGGTTGAGTGCGTAGATTGCTGCCAAAGAGCCGGCATTCTTCACGATGAACTCTATCTGCTGTCGTTTGATGGCATAATACTCTTTGGAGAATTCCTTGCTGATGTGTTGAAGAATGGATTTGGAGGTGGTCTGGTTGTAGAGTGTGCGCAATGAATCGAGTCTTGCAACACCAAAACCCATAATGTTCTTAATCTCCTTCACCAGAGCCGACTCCTCGGAACCACTAACGGTGTAGCCATCAATGAGTCCAGGTACCGAGTTGACCTCAATCTTTTCGCCTGCGCCTACAATCAGAGGCACCGTCTGTTCGCCACAGCGGAGTGTATAGAGGGTTGCCTCACCATCTTTGAGTGCAATGCGGAGGTTGAAGCGTCCTGCGGCATTGGTCTTAACCGAATCAACCACATTTACACCCTCCGTGCCCAGAGTTTCGAGGAGAACGGTGGTGTTGGGTTTGCCGGCGAACTCACCGCCGAGTTGTGCTTTATTGTTCGAGCAACCATAGATGCCGAGTGTGATGAGTGCGAGTATAACAACTTTCTTCATTATGCAACGGTGTTAAGTCAATTTATACAAAGGTAAAAAATCTCTTTCAATGGTCAATAGTGTATTGTCAAATCCACAAAAACTTCTCTTTCTAATCAGCGTTTTTTTGTTGATTTCTTATTTTGGCGAGTTTTTTTATAGTCTGTAAAGACATTTTTATATTCACTTTTGATTTGCGTTATTGCGTTTTCGTCAATGGAAATATCAAATTCGGACATCCTCTTGATGTCTTTGATGATGACCGAGTTGTCGGGGTGCTCTTGATTGAACTCATAACTCTTGGTGCGCATATAGCGAGCAAGGTTGTAGACAATTACATCGACCGTGTCTTGGTCTTTGAGTTTGTGGAGTGAGCGAATGACATTGCGCACATTCTTACCATAGTGTTTCATGTTGATTGAGGTGCGCGGATACTCCATTTTGTGTGGTGGAGGCATTATTGTTGCTGCCGTTGGTGCGGGGTATGGTGAGTCTATATCCAATTGATAATCAGCCATAATAAACAGGTGGTCCCACAATTTGCGCTCGAAGTTTGGTGTGTCGGCACTTTCGTGTTGGACGTTGGCCATAATGGCTATGAGAGCTTTGGCACGCAGGTTTCGCTCCTCTCGGTTTTCGATTTGCGAGAGTTCGTGGACCATATCTTGAATGTGCCTACCATACTCCGGAAGATGCAATCTTTCTCGGTCGATATTATAGTTTTGTTTCATCAAAGAGTTGAAAATATTACGTTTTGTATGTGGTTTTCGAAGGAAAGTTCCGATAGTCTAATCGGACAAAGTTGTCGAAGAGAACGACTGTCTGCAAGGATTTTCACTCCGTGTGTGGGTGTTTGAACAGACAAATAAAACCATTATCTTTACCACAAAGATAACGTATTTTTTGGAACTTTATTATGCTTCCGACAACATTTTGGCCACGAATTTGCATACCCATTGCGGACAAGTTTGTCAGAGTCTTGTCCTTAGGGTAATTTATACGTTGCAAATATGACTAAAATTTTGGTGTTCGACACCCAACGCAGCATTCGCAACTCTCTTGGCGACTTGTTGGAACACGAAGGCTTTGAGGTAAGGCTTGTTGGGGAAGTCGAAAGTGTTGTGGCGGAGGCTAGTGCTTTCCTGCCGAATTTGATTTTATGTGGCGAGCCAGAGGGCTTTTCTTCGCCACTCGAAGGTGTTCCGTGGATTGCAATCTCTGCTTCCACAACTATTGAAAGCGTTATTGACTGTATGCGCCACCACGCCGTGGACTTCGTTCCCAAGCCTGTGAATGTTGCCCGCCTGCTTATGGCGGTGCGTGGAGCATTGGCTGCCGAGCGACAGGAGCGCCCGATTTGTCCCCACCACACCCCAACAAGGAAAAAATCGTGCCAGAGTTTCGAGATGATTGGTTCGTCGGAGAAGATGTGCCGTCTGCGTACAATGATTTCTCGCATTGCTCCAAGTAATGCAAGGGTGCTGATTTTGGGCGAGAATGGTACGGGTAAGGAGTTGGTGGCCCGACAGATACATCAGCAGAGTAATCGTTGTAACGGTCCCTTTGTGGAGGTCAACTGTGCGGCCATACCTTCGGAACTCATCGAGAGTGAACTCTTTGGCCACGAGAAGGGGGCTTTCACTTCGGCCGTGCGCCAACGCAAGGGCAAGTTTGAGCAGGCCATTGGCGGTACGCTCTTCTTGGATGAGATTGGCGATATGAGCCTAGCGGCGCAGGCAAAGGTGTTGCGTGCTTTGCAGGAGAAGAAGATTTGCCGTGTGGGGAGCGACAAGGATATTGATGTGGATGTGAGAGTGGTGGCTGCCACTAATAAGGACCTCGAAAGCGAGATTGCAAAGGGGAACTTTCGTGAGGACCTCTATCACCGCCTTGGCGTTGTGGTGCTAGAAGTGCCACCCGTGTCACAGCGAGTGGAGGATATTCCGCAACTTGTGGAGTACTTTTTGGAAGAGATATGCCACGAGTATAGTATGCCAACCAAGACCATTGACAAGGATGCGATGACCGAACTTGTGGATATGAGGTGGAGTGGCAATGTGCGCCAACTGCACAATGTGGTCGAAAGACTTGTGGTGTTGGGTGGCGACCACATTTCGTGTTCGGACGTTATCTCCTACGCCCGATAGCCTGTGGCTTGATGTCCTATTAAAAACCCCACCAATTTTTGGGATTGGTGGGGTGAGAGAATAATCTAAATCTCGTTGATTAGATACCGGAAGGTGTTGTTGTAGGTATTCCACTGCATCTTGTATGTGCCAGACAGTGAGAATGACCCCCGCCCATTGCAAACAAACTGCAATCCTTTTGTGGTTAAGCCCCAATTCAGTAGGCCACCCCTCGTTGCACCCTCGTAGATTTTGAACCCATCGTAGGCAGATACTCTTTGAGTGTTGTTGTGATATGCGGGGTCGTTGGTTAGCATAATGGCAAACCCCCGCTTGTGGTTTGCTATGTTTTTCAATTTCTCCAACCTATAAATATCTTTTAGGTAGTCATAGCACCCAAAATCTGTTGCAGAGTGATTTTGCAACGAAATGCTTTCGCCACTAAAATCAGTAATAGTTGCCTTCTTGGTCTTGTACTTCAACTCAATGGGGAACACTTCGCCATTCAACTCAACAACAATGTCAATATAATTTCTTCCCCCCGCATTGTTGGGGAAGGGCCTTTCGAGTCTTATTTGGGCGGCTGGGAACATTGTTTTTATTTCCTGCGCCAACTCAAACTGAAAGTCGGCCTCCGACCAAAAAGCCTTGCGCCTTTGAGCCAAACTTGCAATGATTTGTTGTAAGTCTTGTATTGTCATCTTATTCTTCGAGTTTTGTGGCTTTGTTTATATCGAAAGACTCTACACAGAGTTTTCCTTTTTTGTGTTCGAGTGTAATTTGCCAAGTACCGGCAACCTTTTTCTTGCCTAAGAAGGTAAGTTTACACTCAACTGTTGTGTTGTCTGCGGAGATAATCTCATAACCGACAAACTGTCGTCCGAATTTTTTGAGTGCCGATTCCAATTCTGATCTCCAATATTCGTGGCCAGTGGTGGAGTAGAAATAGTTTTCACACTCGCCATAGCAGATACCGAATGCTGTTCTTTCTGCCACCATATAATCAAACACTTTTGCTACAGATTCTCTGTTCACACGAGCGGCAACTTCTATGATTATATTGTCCAATTCATCAAGCATTTTTTGGTATTCAGCAATAGACTCTGTGTGGACATATTTTATCTTGCGATCACCATAGGGTACAGCGGTGATATTGGCATCCATTGGAAGAGGTTGTGTTCCTTGCCTAATAATCTTATCATATACCTCTCCCAAGGCATCTCTTGTTTTTTCAACATCTCTGGGGGTGTTGAAAAGTGTGGAGTTTTTCCCATCCCTAAAATAGCTCTCACAAAGTTGCACATTCTCACGATTGTGCCTTTCTTTGTAATGAGCTATAGCAAGATCTTTTAGAGAACATACACTTTCCAAGATAGCTTGATAGGCTTGCTGCTCAACATATTCACTCTGTTTGGGCGATAGGTAGACATTATCTTGGTGCTCCTCAAAGCCGCCTTTTGCATAACCGTTGTTCTGCCATTTGCCTATTTGAACATACATCCTTCCCCTTTCATCGGTCTCTATACACCCATACTTAATACCTTCATCGTATTCGGAGGAACACACCATCTCTCCCAATATGGAACGCCAATCATCAATTATAAATTGACGAATGCCGCTAACAAGTTTTTGCACACCCGCATCGGTCATTGTTGCCGTCTCTTTTAGCCACTTATATTCGATGTGATTTGGCTCCGAAAAATCATAACCACCTAACTCTTTGAAATCAACAGCTGCATCACGCAAGATGGCAATGCGAACAAAATCGCCCAGTTCCATTTTCTCTGTTCTAATAACACAGCCTTTCTCAAACAGTTGTTCTTCGGTCAACTCGCCCTTTGCATACTTGCGAGCAAGTGCCGAGATAGCAGGTTTTGTCGCCTTCTTTTGGCTGACCTCGCTAATCAACACACCATTGGAAAATTCTCGTGTGAGTTCTCCAATGGTTGTGCGCCCATCGTTTACTTTCCACACACCGGTAGGCTTGCCGTCTTGCGTGAGCGCACCACTATATTTTTGTGTATACGAATCTTCGTCCCTCATAGAACAAGAGAAGGCGCCAACCAATTTACCATTTTTGAAATTGGCGGTCAGGGTAGTGGGAAAGTCTCCTTTGCGGGTTACCTTGAATGCACCATTGGGTACACCATTGGAGAAATTACCCGTCATTGTTGAGCCCACACTAACGGCATCCTTGCTAACGATAATATATCCATCAAGGGTGGTTTTGTAGTTTGAGGAGAACGGGCCGTTGAGATTACCTTTGGAGTAGGTTGCATTAAGGGTGTAACTACCATTTACAGTGATGGTGTAGGGCGAAATGTAGGTCTTTTCGTTTACTACCGAGCACTTGATAGACAATGGGCCGTCTTTCAGCACATCGCCCTCTTCGCCAATAATATAGCTGTAAGTTATCTTACCGGGTAGGACGCAAGCAGGAATATAAATCTCGGATGCAGGGTCTTTCCCCCAATCCTCCGTAACTGTCTTGCGTTGTGCAAAAGTTGTGCTTGTCACACAACAAAGCAGGGTTAATAGAACTACTTTTTTCATAGTATTAGTTTTTTGCCCACCAACCCCGAATGTGCGGTTAATATGAAAAAGAAAGTGTGGAGCTGACTTCCGTTTATCTGCAAGAAGGCTCTGACAAAACCCGAAACGAATAAACGATACAAGACCCCACACTTGAATAGTATGGGGTGTATGCACAAGAAGTGTGCATAGCCGCATAGCTATACAAGAAATGAGTGTTGTCGTATCCTCGTTTCGTTGAAAACTGTCAGATTTTCTTGCAAGGATAAAAGCGAAAACACTTTCATCAAATATGTAGTTGCCGAGGGCATAATGCCCACAACACTACAAAATTAGTAAAAATTTCGCAAATGACAACACTCTTTCGGGGCCTTGTTAGGACAAAATAGAAAAATCACCCTTCGCATACACGAAAGGTGATTTAATACAGGCGTTGTTGTTTACATCTATCGGTTGTTGTGCAGCCACTCGGCCAGCAGGCGCATTGCACGACCTCGGTGGCTGATGTCGTTCTTAACCTCAGCAGGTAGTTCGGCAAAGGTCTGTGTGTAGCCGTCGGGCTGGAAGAGCGCATCGTAGCCAAAGCCACCCTCACCCCTCTCCTCGTGGGTGATGATGCCCTCAACCGTTCCCTCGAAGGTGTGTTCCTCGCCGTCAATAATAAGCGCAACAACGGTGCGGAAGCGTGCTGTGCGCTCCTCCACACCCTCCAATTCGTGCAATAGTTTGGTGCGGTTGGCGGCAAAGTCGTGCCCGTCGGTGGCGTAGCGCGCCGAGTGTACCCCGGGGGCTCCGCCCAGAGCGTCCACTTCAAGGCCCGTGTCGTCGGCAAAGCAGTCGGCTCCCGTTTTGTTCCACACATAACGGGCTTTGGCGAGTGCGTTACCCTCGATGGTGGGCTCGTTTTCGGGAATATCCTCCGTTATGCCTGCCTCACGCAGGGTGGTCAGCGAGAATCCCTCGCCCAGAATAGCCCTAACCTCTTCGAGTTTGTGGGCGTTGTTTGTTGCAAATATCATTGTTTTCGGTGTTTTGTGTTTCTGTTGAGTTATCTCTCTCTCAATACTACTCTTCTGTTGCCAACTCTGCAATGCGTGCATCGGTGGCAATCTTGTCAAGGATGGTCTTAACAATGGTGTCCATACGTCCACCCTCGCTATAATCGGCCGGCGAAATCATCGACACTCGGTTTTGTGCAAGTAGGAGCTTGGTTTTGGCGTGGTCCTTCTCCGAGGCGGGGTTGTACACTCCGATAGAGTGTCCTCCTCTATCGCACACGAGCCTCATACAAGGGATATCGGTGGTGCCATCGCCCACATAAATCATATGCTCAAAGGGCACGGGTCGCTCGCCATCGGGCACATAGGCGTTTACCAAGTGGGAGTCGCTCACACTATCCACACCTTTGTTTATTTTATATATAAACTGCGTTTTGTTGGTGTAGTTGATAGCCACAGCCGGCCAATATGCATCGCCATTCTTGTCGTAGAGAAACTCGCAAGCGTAGATTTTCTTGAACTCCTCGGCGATGGGTGTACCTTCAATAATCTCCTTCAAACCCGAAGAGTTGATGTAGTGGAGTATCTCGATGCCCCTCTCCTCTCCGTAGCGATTGATGCGGCCAAACCACTCCTTTACGCCATTGTAAAGCGTAATGTTGCGTCCCGTTTGTTGGAACATCTCACGTTTGATGGGTAGGCCTGTCTTGCCGGCGTGCTCCAACATCTTGAACATGTAACTCAAAATGGGGTCGGCATCGTAGATGTCGGCCAACACATTACTTTCGCTCCAAAACTCCTCGTTGCTCTTGCCAACAGCCTCAATGAAACCATATTCTTGCATATTACCAGGAGAGAGTGTGCCGTCGAAATCGTAGATGAGGGCGGCTTTGAGTTGCTTCTTCATAGTATTAAAATCTGTTTTTCTATCCTCAAAGGTACGATATTTGCCCGAATTTACATACTTTTGTAACAAACAAACCGAAAAAAGAATGGATTTTTTTGAACTCGTCAAATCTCGCCGCTCGCTCCGCAAGTTTTCCGAGCGTAGGGTTGAGAGCCACATTGTGGAAAAGATTTTGGAGGCAGCCCTGACGGCACCCTCCTCTCGTAGTAGTCGTAGCACTCACTTTATGGTCATTGAGAACAGCGACCTCATCCGCCACATGTCCTATATGCGAGACTACGGTTCGGCTTTTATGGCCGAAGCACCCGTGGTTATTCTCGTGATGGGCGACAAGAGGGCCACCGACCTGTGGCTCGATAATGCCGCCATATCGGCAACTTTTGTTCAACTCGCTGCCGAGGCCGCAGGGCTTGGTAGTTGTTGGGTGCACGTCGAGGGTCGTGAGCATATGAAGGGCCACCCAGAGATGGGTACTGCCGAGAGTTACCTGCGTACCTTCCTGCCCATCCCGGAGGAGTTTGGCGTTGAGTGCGCTATCGCTATGGGTTATTCTCCCTATGAGCAGCCTCGTCCCCGTCCCGAGCAGGACAATAGCGACAAGGTCGTTTGGTTGAAATAGGAGCAAGCATTTGCCTCTTTTCCCCTTTTGCTCCCACGCACATAAAAAGAGAGGGTTTTCCGCATCGGAAAACCCTCTCTTTTGATTATGTGTGACCTATTAGTAGCGGTAGTTGCCTGCTGCCCTATTTGCAGCGTAGCTAACCTTATAGGCCTCAGCCTTACGGAGCTCCTGTTTTACGTCAGTGATGATACCCATACGGGTCTCCTTATCAGCCTTGATACAAACTGTCATCTTGTTGCGGTCTGCCTCGTTGAGGTTATCCCTCTCCGATGCTACAAACTGACCAATCTGCTCGGGATCGCTGAAAGTGTTGTTCAACTGCAACTTCGGAGCCTGACCAAACTTGGCCTGCAACGATGCCACAGGAGGACCAACATAGATGTAACTAACGAGCGACTTGTTTTCGAGCTTCTGAATCTCGGTAGCCTCGGGTGCCTTGAACTGTACAACCAACTCGGTCTCCTTCATCGAGGTCGAAACCATGAAGAAGAAGAGGATCATAAAGACAATGTCGGGAAGCGAGGTTGTCGAAATCTGACCGATCTCTTTTTTCTCTTTTTTCCTAATTACTGCCATAGTCCTATTTGATGTTTTGGGGCTCGGCCTCCGAAATCTTCAAGGGCACAGCGTCGATGATTGCATCCTGCTGGTGCTTCTCCAACTCTGCAAAGTTCCTACCGAAGTGGGCTTTACTGAGCTCGTCACGAATTTCGTTGAAGGCACGAGTGAGTTCGTTTTGTACTTTGATATACATCTCATAGCTGGTGGCACGGTCATTTTGGAGTGAAATCACACCTTTGCTGACCGGATACTCGCCAATGAGATCAATCTTCTTGGTCTCCTTTTCGGGCATATTCTTGTCGTCCGCGCGGTTGAGCACGAACTCTTTCGCCCTATCTTTCAACTGGGTGATGTCAATCACCTCGCCCTGTACGGCAATCTGGTCATACTTGTTCACGTGAACAAACATCAAGTTTCGCTCCTTGATGTCGGGCGCATCCTGTGGCTTATCGCTCCAAGGAGGAAGCACACGGTTCAGACCCGAGTCAATGTCCATTGTTGTTGCCACAAGGAAGAAGATAAGGAGCAAGAATGCGATGTCAGCCATTGAGCTGGCATTAATTTCCGGTGTCTTTCTTGCCATATTACAAATCTCCTTTTATAAATATGGTACAACTCTATTTGATAGCGTTCCTAAGTGTGCCTGCGAGGATAGCGAGGATGCTACCACCCAATGCCAAGTAGGCAATGTAGAGGATGGTGTCGGTAAACCTCAACTCGAAAACATCTTCAAAGAAACCACCAGCCGAGTTGGGCACGGGAGCTGCACTCGACAATGCGTAGCAACCACCAACAAGCGCAGCGGCAACAACAATACCTACGAGGGCTTTGATGGCCGATTTGGGGTTGGTGATCATGTTCTTAATAGGCGAAATCAACGCGGCAACGAGGCCAATGCCTACAATGCCATACACCCACCACAGCAACCACTCGCAATCAGCGTGCATATCGCCCATGTGCTGCACCTGAGGCAGGAAGAAGAGCGATGCTACACACGCGATGGTGATAGCAAAGAGTGCATATTCTACATATTTAACCCATTTCATAGTCTGTAATCTTTATTTAGTTAATGAACGGGGTTAACTTATTTCTTGCTGTAATCGGTCAGAATGTCTACCAAAGTGATCGAAGAATCCTCCAACTCAACAACGGCGGAGTCAATCTTGTTAAGGATGTAGTTGTAGAACAACTGGAGAACAACAGCGGCGATAAGACCTGCGAGAGTGGTCAACAGTGCAACCTTGATACCACCTGCAACGAGGGTTGCCGAAACCTCACCTGCTGCCTGGATCTGGTCGAATGCCTCAACCATACCAACTACGGTACCCATGAAACCCAACGAGGGGCTGATTGCGATAAAGAGGCTAATCCAGCTCAAACCGCTCTCCATCAAACCGTTCTGTACCGAACCATACGATGCAACTGCTTTCTCAACAACGTCCAAACCCTCATTGTAGCGGAGTGCGCCCTGGTAGAAGATGCTGGCTACGGGGCCTTTGGTGTTGCGAGCAACCTCTTTTGCAGCCTCGATACCACCCTCGTTGAGAGCAGCCTCAAACTTAGCGATGAACTTCTTGGTGTTGATCTGCGAGAACGAGAGGTAGAGGATACGCTCGATGCACACTGCCAAACCGATGATCAAGCAGAGCAATACGGGGGTCATCCAAAGAACACCACCCTCGATAACTTTCTGTTTCAGTGCCTGGTGGAAAGGTACGCCGGGGATCTCGGTCTCCTCGTCAATTGCGGGGGCCTCAGCCTCTGTTGCCTCAGCCTCAACTGCCTCCTCTGCAACCTGCTCGGTAGCAGCTGCCTCGGGCTCCTGTGCGTAAACATTAACGGTTGCAAATGCCATTGCAGCAACAACCGACAAAATCATAAAAAGTTTTTTCATAACTTTGAATTTGGAATTAATTAAACGTGTTATTTGTTGTTAGTTTTGTTTTGTTTCTTGTGCTACCGCCCCGCAAAAAGGGCAAACTACGCTACAAAGATATTTATTTTTTCGAATAATACACCCCTTGCCCAATAAAAACTTTGTTTTTTAGCCACACAAAACCACATTTTCTTTTCGGGGTGCTTACAAAATGAAAGCGGACAAAGAGAAAACAACTCCTTGTCCGCCCACAGATAAATCTTGTTTTATGCCTTTGAGGTGGTTACACTTCCTCGGCAGCCACATACTTGTAGAGTCGGTCGCCACGATGGATTTGCTGGGGTAGTTTCACCGAGCACTTGCGTCCCTGCAAAGCCACTTCTACGGGGTGTTCGTCAACCCATATCTGTTCGGGTTTAAACTCCACAGCGCCCGTGGTTTCGCCCGTAATGAGCACCTTGCGACCCAATTCCAGAGGCGAAGCTTCCACCAAAATCTCACCCACTTTGGCCTTCTTAAAGACATTGGTTACTCGGCCCACATAGACCTTCCTTACACTTGCCGACGAGCCATAGTTTTTGCTCAGTTCCACCACGGGGGAGTTGAGGTAGTAGCCACCCCAATAGCCACGATTGAACACAGTGGATAGTTCCTCCTTCCACTTGGCCACCCTCTCGGGTGTGAACGAGCCGTGCTCGATGGCCCTCAGAGCCCTGTCGTAGCACTCCACAACCCTCTTTACATACTCCGCAGGTCGTGCTCTACCCTCGATTTTGAGCACCCTCACACCCGACTCGATGAAGCGGTCGAGGAAGTCGATGGTGCAGAGGTCTTTGGGGGATAGTAGGTATGGTCCGTCGGTGTGCAACTCCTCGCCCGTGTCTCTATTAACAAGAGTGTAGGCGTGGCGGCAAATCTGCCTACACGCACCCCTATTGGCCGAGCAGCCCGTGGCGTGGAGCGAAAGGAAACACTTACCACTCACACTCATACACAGAGCGCCGTGGGCAAACATCTCAATCTTAACCCTCTCTCCGTTGGGGCCACAGATATTCTCCTCCTCAATACGCTTGCTCACCTTTGCCACTTGCTCCAACGATAGCTCCCTTGCGAGAACAACCGTGTCGGCCCACTGCGAGTAGAACTTCACGGTTTCGCTGTTGGAGATGGATAGTTGGGTGGAGATGTGTACCTCCAAACCCACGCTGCGTGCATAGAGTATGGCGGCTTGGTCGCTCACAATCACCGCATCCACCTTCTCGGCGGCGGCTTTGTCAAGAAGCTTATGGAGCACATCTATCTCCTCCTCATACACCACTGTATTAACAGTTAGATAGGCCTTCACGTTGTGTTGATGTGCGATGGCCACTATTTTGGCCAAGTCGTCAAGGGTGAAGTTAGCTGCCGAGGCGGAGCGCATATTGAGTTGTCCCACTCCGAAGTAGATGGAGTCGGCACCTGCGTTGATGGCGGCGTGCAGAGCCTCATAACTTCCGCACGGGGCCATTATTTCTATATCTTCTCTTTTCATTTTTAAGCCGTTAGCTGTTAGCCATTAGCCGTTAGCGACATTTATACTTAGTTGAGAAAATTTTGAATTTTGATTTTTCATCAGTTTTTCCTGCCCAGCAGTCCGAGTGCCAGTTCTTTCAGAGGAGTAATCCTTTCGGGCTCGGCATCAAGCGAATCAAGGGCTTTCATTGCCTTGTTGAAGTGTTCCGAAATCTCCTTTTCGGCAACCTCTTTCACTCCCAATTTATTGTAAAGGTCGAGTACGTTGGCAATTTTATCGGCGGGTGAAATAGTGTTGTCTTTCAGCAGTTTAAGAAGCCTTTTGCGCTGCTCGACATCACTACGTTGGAGTGCGGCAAGGAGCAGAAAACTCTTCTTGGCCTCCAAAATGTCGCCACCGATGGGTTTGCCGAGTTGTGCCTCGGTGCCGAATGCATCCAAAAGGTCGTCTTGTAGTTGGAACGCAAGGCCGAGCTCGGTGGCAAACACAAAGAGGTGTTGGCGGTTTTGGGGGTCGGCACCGCCCTGAATGGCACCAATGATGGTGGAGCCGGCCAATAGTGCAGCGGTCTTTTTGTTGATCATATCCAAATACTCCTCCATCGACACATCCTCCCTGCTCTCGAAATTCATATCGCACTGCTGGCCCTCACACACGGTCATAGCCGTATAGTTGAAACACCCCAGCACAGCGGGCAGAAACTCCACCGGAGTTTGTTGTAGCAACTTATAGGAATATATCATCATTGCATCGCCAGAAAGGATTGCGGCATTGGCACCCCATTTGCCATAAACGGAGGGTTTGCCCCTACGAGTGGGTGCATTGTCCATAATGTCATCGTGGAGCAGAGTGAAGGTGTGGAACACTTCAAGGGCCGCCGCTGCTGGTAGTGCTTGCAGCGCGTTGTCCGAAAATATGTTACAAGCCAACACGGTAAGCATCGGGCGCAAGCGTTTGCCGCCAGCGCTGATGGAATATGCGATTGGTTCGTAGAGACTGTGGGGGTTGCCGTCCACGTCGAGGTGGTCCATATAGTCCGCCACTGCTTTTTGAAGTTCAGAGAGTGTGTACATATTTTTTGGAATATTTTGTGCAAATATACGTTTTTACTTTGTGATTTCAGCAAAATCTCCTATTTTTGACTATCCTTTTGTGGAACAACATTTTTATTAACAGATATTAACCAAATGAAAAAACAACTTACCATTGGTGTTGATGTTGGTGGCACCAACACAGTTCTTGGTCTTATTGACCGCGAGGGCAATTGCCTTGCACGTACAGATTTCAGCACTCAGCGCTCTACATCCGAGAATGGCCCTGTATTCTTTGACGAGTATATGGATCTTCTCTATGCAGCCATTGACCGCTTGATTTCCGCAGCTCCCGAGGATGGCGTGGTTGCTGGTATTGGTATTGGCGCACCCAACGCACACTACTACAAGGGCGCAATTCTCAACGCCGCAAATCTTACCTGGAAAGACCGAAACAAACCCTCCAAAGAGGTGTTGGGCGATTTTGAGAAGCAGAGCCGTTGCGATGTGGTACGCCTGCTCAAGAAACACTATCCCGCAGTGAAGGCTATCGCTATGACCAACGACGCTAACGCTGCTGCGCTTGGTGAACTTTATTATGGTGGCGGTAAGAGCCTTAAAAAGAAAGACCTCGTGGAGATTACCCTCGGCACCGGCCTCGGTAGTGGTTTTGTGAGCAATGGCGACATCGTCTATGGCCATAATAGTTTTGCAGGCGAGTTGGGCCACATTGTTGTTGAGCCCAATGGTCGCAGTTGTGGCTGTGGCAAGTGTGGCTGCTTGGAGGCTTATTGCTCTGCCACCGGTATTCGTCGTACTGCACTCCGCCTGATTGACGACACTGCAACCCCCAGCTCGCTGCGTAAAATCGAGCGTGAGAAACTTACCGCTAAGGATGTAAGTATTGCTGCTGCTGCAGGCGATAAGTTGGCACTCGAAGTGTGGGATATCACCGGTCACTACCTCGCAATTGGTGTTTCAACAGCAGTGGCTATCACCTGCCCCGAGGCAGTGTTCCTCTTTGGTGGCCCCACCAAAGCAGGCGACTTGTTGATGAACCCCCTTAAAAAATACCTCGACAAGTATATGCTCCCAAGTATGAAGGACACAAAGGTTATGTTATCCAAACTCGGAGAGGATGCCGCAATTCTTGGAGCTTCGGCATTGGCCTTGACCGCTCTTGCTGCAATGAAAAAATAGGTTTATTGGGGCTGTTGCCAACCAATAACAAACAAAAACCTCTCGGATAGGATATCCGAGAGGTTTTGCTTTTTTTATCGTTAGCCCTTGTTGGACTATGAGTTTTTGATATAGGTATAGTGTGCACCATAGCGCTCGTAGGCAGCCCTTTCCAACTCCTCGCGGTGGTCGGGGTGAGCAATGCCGATGAGAGCCTTTGCACGCTCCTGCAACGATTTACCATAGAGGTCGGCAGCACCATACTCGGTAACAACCCAGTGTACGTGGTTACGGGTGGTGACAACGCCTGCGCCGAGAGTCAAAGTGTTGGCAATCTTGCTGATACCCTTGTTGGTAACCGAAGGCATTGCAATAATTGCCTTACCGCCTTTCGAGAGCGACGAGCCATAGATGAAGTCAATCTGACCACCCACACCCGAATAGAACTTCGTACCGAGCGAGTCGGCGCACACCTGACCGGTGAGGTCGATTTGGAGTGCCGAGTTGATAGCGCAGAATTTGGGGTTCTGTGCGATGATGAAGGGGTCGTTGGTGTAGGCAACGTCTTTCATCAACACTCCAGGGTTGTTGTCGATGAAGTCGTAAACCTCTTTCGAGCCCATCAGGAAGGTCGAAACGATCTTACCCTTATCGGTAACCTTGTTTCGGCCGTTCACAACACCTTTTTCAACCAAGGGCAATACGCCGTCGGCAAACATCTCGGTGTGGATACCGAGGTCCTTGTGGCCACCCAACTGCGAAAGTACGGCGTTGGGAATAGCACCGATACCCATCTGCAAGCAGGCACCATCCTCAATCAGGGCTGCACAGTGGCGACCGATGGCGGCATCAGTCTCTGTAATCTCGGCAATGTGTCCCTCCATCAGTGGCTGGTTGTCCTCCACGAAGAAGTCAATCTCGGAGATGTGGATGAAAGCATCGCCAAATGCACGGGGTACATATTTGTTTACAACAGCCAGCACGTAGTCGGCACATTCGATGGCGGCAAGAGTTGCATCAACCGAAGTACCCAACGAAACATAACCGTGGGCATCCACGGGCGACACCTGAATCATTGCAACATTACAAGGCAGTACGCCTGCACGGTAGAGTTTCTGGGTCTCGCTCAGGAAGATTGGAATGTAGTCTGCATAACCGCTCTGGGTAACTTTGCGAACGTTGCCACCCACGAAGAAAGAGTCGAGCTGGAAGATTCCTTCGAATTTGGGGTCTGCATAAGGAGCAGGGCCCTCGGTGTGGAGGTGGTGGATGTGAACATCTTTGAGTTCGCCGGCCTCACCCCTACGGCACATAGCCTGAATCAGACATTGGGGAGCGCTTGCCACCGAAGAGAGGTGTACGTGGTCGCCGGACTTGATAACCTTAACAGCCTCGTCGGCTGTGGTAAAAGTGATTTTGTTGTTCATTTTGTGGTGTATTTTGTTTGAGTATCTAACTTGTGTTCGTCCAATTAAGCCCCCAAAGGTAACTATTTTTTTGTGAAATGGTTGACACTCCATTATAAATTATTACCTTTGCTTGCAATTAGACACCTAAACTTTTTATATATACTAACATTTCACTTACACATTATGAATGTAAAAGAGTTGAAAGATGTTGTTATCCGTTTCTCGGGCGACTCGGGCGACGGTATGCAGCTCACAGGCACATTGTTCTCGGACACCGCCGCTCTTTTTGGTAACGGTATCTCCACATTCCCCGACTATCCGGCCGAAATCCGTGCTCCGCAGGGCACTGTTGCTGGTGTTTCGGGTTTTCAAGTTCACTTCGGCAGCAGCCGCATGCTCACCCCCGGTGACTATTGCGATGCGTTGATTGCTATGAATCCCGCTGCGCTCAAAGCCAATGTGATGTGGCTCAAAAAGGATGCAACCATTATCCTTGATGGCGACTCGCTTGACGACAAGAGTATCGCGAGGGCTGGATTCAAAACCTCGGACCCACTCGAAGAACTTGGTATTAAGGACTATAATATCCTCACCCCCGACATTACCTCTATGACAAAGGAGGCTTTGAAGGATTCGGGACTTGACAATAAGGCGATTGTTAAGTGCAAAAATATGTTTGCACTCGGCATTTGCCTCTTCCTCTATGACAAACCACTCGACCACGCCATTGCTTATATTCGTAACAAGTTTGGCAAACGTAATCCTGCCGTTGCGGAGGCAAACGTGGCTGTGTTGAACGCGGGCTGGAATTATGCCCACAACACCCACTCTTTTGCCAACACCTACACCGTGCAACCCGCACAGTTGGAGAAGGGACGCTATCGTAGCATTAGTGGTAACGTGGCAACCGCTTGGGGCTTTATGGCCGCCAGCGAGAAGAGTGGACGACCTCTGTTCTGCGGCTCCTATCCCATCACTCCTGCTACGGTCATCCTCGAAGAGTTGGCCAAACACAAGGAGTTGGGCGTTAAGACCGTGCAGGCCGAGGATGAGATTGCAGGTATCTGTACCTCCATTGGTGCTGCTTTTGGCGGTGCTTTTGCTGTAACGACCACTTCGGGCCCTGGCCTATCGTTGAAGAGCGAGGCTATGGGTTTGGCTGTTATTGCCGAGTTGCCTCTTGTGGTGGTTGACGTACAGAGGGGTGGCCCCTCGACGGGACTTCCCACCAAGACCGAGCAGAGCGACCTTATGCAGGCACTCTGGGGACGCAATGGCGAGTGTCCTATGGTTGTGATTGCAGCCTCGTCGCCCAGCGACTGTTTCGACTACGCCTTCACCGCAGGTAAGATTGCAATGGAGCATATGACCCCCGTGGTGTTGCTCACCGATGGTTTTATCGCCAACGGCTCGCAGCCTTGGAAGATTCCCTCTATGAGTGATTACCCCACTATCAATCCTCCCATCATCACTGAGTTGCCTGAGGATGAGCCCGTGTATATGCCCTACAAACGTGACGAAAAACTCGCTCGTCGTTGGGCACTACCCGGCACCGAGGGACTCGAACACCGCATTGGTGGCTTGGAGAAGGACGCACTCAAAGGTAGCGTATCGCACGACCCCAAGAACCACCAAGTGATGGTTCACACAAGGGCTGCAAAGGTTGCCAAAGTTGCCGACTACATCCCCGCACAGAGTGTTATCGGTCCGGAGGAGGGCGACCTGTTGGTTGTTGGTTGGGGCGGCACCAAGGGCCACCTGCAAGCAACCGTTGAGAAGATGCAGGAGGAGGGTAAGAGTGTTGCCCTGTGCCACTTCAACTACATCAACCCCCTGCCCAAAGGTGTGGAGGAGATCTTTGCAAGGTACAAGAAAATTGTTGTGTGCGAGCTCAACGAGGGCCAATTTGCCAACTACCTGCGTATGAGCTTCCAGCAGTTCCACTACGAGCAGTACAACAAGTGTCAGGGCCTGCCTTTCACCACCGTTGAGTTGGAGGCCAAGTTTAACGAATTATTGGAGAAATAGGAGTTATGAAATACACACAGGCAGATTTTAAGAGCGATCAGGAGGTTAAATGGTGCCCCGGTTGTGGCGACCACTTTATTCTCAACGCAGTGCAGAGGGCTATGCCCGATGTGGCAGAGATTGCAGGACGCAAACGCTCGGAGTTTGTGGTGGTGTCGGGCATTGGTTGCTCGTCCCGCTTCCCATACTATATGAAAACCTATGGTTTCCACTCCATCCACGGTAGGGCCAACGCTATTGCTACGGGCTTGAAGGTGGCCAACCCTGGTGTGAGCGTCTTTGTGGCAACCGGTGATGGCGACTCGCTCGCTATCGGTGGCAACCACTTCATCCACGCCATTCGCAGGAACATCGACCTCAACGTGGTGCTGTTCAACAATGAGATTTATGGCCTGACCAAAGGTCAGTATTCGCCCACTTCGAAACTTGGCAAGATTACCAAAACCTCGCCCTATGGTACAATCGAAAAACCATTCAACCCCGGCGAGTTGATTATCGGCGCAAAGGGTACATTCTTTGCTCGCTCAATTGATGTGGAGGTTGAGACCACCCGCCAATGCCTCGTGAGGGCTGCTCAGCACGACGGTTTCTCCATCACGGAGGTGTTGCAAAACTGTGTTATCTTCAACGATGGTGCCCACGCTGCGTTCGCCAAAGACAAGGCCAGCCGTGCAGAGCACACCATCCTCTTGAAGGATGGCGAGAAGATGCTCTTTGGTGCCAACAAGGAGAAGGGTATCGTATTGGACGGTTTCCGCTTGAAGGTGGTAACCGTTGGCGAGGATGGGTACACCTTGGACGATGTACTCACCCACGACTCCCACGAGCAGGATACCTATATCCACAACGCTTTGGCGGCAATGAAATATCCCGAATACCCCGTGGCTCTGGGTGTTATTAGGGATGTTGAGGATAAGACCTACAACGACGAGGTCTGCCGTCAGGTTGAGGAGGTTAAGGCTTCGAGCAAAATCAAATGTATGGACGATTTGCTCAACAGCGGCGAAACTTGGGTTATTGAGTAACTCACCCGTTTCTATAAAAACAAAGAGACCTGCATTTGCGGGCCTCTTTGTTTTTGTCCAATGTGACAATGAATAAAACGCTCTAATGACGAGCATTGTTTTTATTCCCCGAGAAATTCCTATCTTTGTGGTATGACAATCTCAAAACCCCTACCGAAAATGAAAAAAACTCTATTGGCTATCGCCACGTTTAGCATCCTATTGACGTGCTGCAAGACCGACAATGCAACCACCAACAAGGCTCTCTATCTCAACCCCAATGCACCCATTGAGGAGAGAGTGGAGGACGCTCTCGCTCGTATGACACTCCGAGAGAAAATCAACATAATCCACGCACAATCGAAGTTCTCCGCACCAGGTGTGCCACGCTTGGGTATTGCCGAGTTGTGGACCACCGACGGCCCCCACGGAATACGCCCCGAGGTTAAGTGGGACGAGTGGGACCAGGCGGGTTGGACCAACGACTCGTGTACGGCCTACCCCGCACTGACCTGTCTGGCCGCAACGTGGAACAGAGAGATGGCTAAAACCTATGGTGTAGCCATTGGCGAAGAGGCCCGTTTCAGGGAGAAGGATGTATTGCTCGGCCCTGGTGTGAACATCTACCGCACACCTCTGGGTGGTCGCAACTTTGAGTATATGGGCGAGGACCCCTATTTGGCATCACAGATGGTTGTGCCTTATGTTAAGGGCGTGCAGGAACAGGGTGTTGCTGCGTGTGTGAAACACTATGCGCTCAACAACGAGGAGACACACCGACACACGGTGGATGTTGATTGCAGCGATAGGGCCCTCTATGAGATATACCTGCCCGCATTCAAGGCTGCTGTGGTTGAGGGTGGAACGTGGAGCATTATGGGCTCCTATAATAAATATCGCGGCACCCACGCCTGCCACAACGATCGCCTGCTGAACAAAATTCTCAAAGAGGAGTGGGGCTTCGATGGTGCAGTTGTGTCCGATTGGGGTGGCACTCACAACACCGACGAGGCTATCACCAATGGCCTAGACTTGGAGTTCGGTACTTGGGTTGCGAGGAAAGGCGGTGGTAATCCCTACGACCGCTACTATATGGCCCACCCCTATCTGGAACGCATACAGAAGGGCGAGGTGGGTACCGCAGAACTCGACGAGAAGGTGCGCCGTGTGCTGCGCCTGACGTTTAGGACGGCTATGAACCCCAATAAACCCTATGGTGCGCTTGGCTCCGAGTCCCACACTGCTGCTGTTCGTGCCATTGGTGGCGAGGGCGTTGTGTTGCTCAAAAACGACAACAACAACCTTCCAATCTCTGCCCAGGCGAAGAATATCCTTGTGGTGGGCGAGAATGCCGTGAAGATGCTCACGGTTGGCGGAGGTAGCTCCTCGCTGAAAGCAAAACACGAGTGCGTGGTTTTGGAGGGTATGCTCAACCACTACAAAGGTGTGGCCAATGTGAGCTATGCTCGTGGCTATGTAGGCGATGTGGGTGGCAGCTACAATGGTGTGAATACAGGCCAGAACCTCAACGAAAACCGCAACGCCAAAGAACTCATTGCAGAGGCTGTGGCTATGGCTCGCACGGCAGACGCTGTGGTTTTTGTGGGTGGCTTGAATAAGAGCGACCACCAGGACTGCGAGGGTACCGACCGCAAAGAACTCGGCCTACCCTATGGTCAGGACGAGGTTATTGAGGCCCTCGCGGAGGCCACCGACCACTTGACGGTGGTGTTGCTTTCGGGTAATGCCGTGGAGATGCCGTGGGTGGATAGGGTAGAGTCGGTTGTTCAGGGCTGGTTCCTCGGCTCCGAGACGGGCAACGTGCTGGCAGCGGTGCTGTCGGGCGAAGTCAACCCCAGCGGTAAGTTGCCCTTTACGTTTGGCAAGAAGCTCGAAGACTATCCCTCGCACGCAGGCGGAGTAACCTTCCCCAACGATGGCCCCACCACCTACCACGAAGATATCTTTGTGGGCTACCGTGGCTTTGAGAAGGCAGGCGTTGAGCCCTTGTTTGCGTTTGGCCACGGTTTGAGCTACACCACTTTTGAATATAGCAACCTGACGTTGTCCTCGAAGAAGATGTCGAAGAGGGGAGAGTTGAAGGTGTCGGTGGATGTGCGCAATAACGGTGCGTGCAAAGGTAAGGAGGTTGTTCAACTCTATGTGTCCGACTTGGCCTCGTCGCTGCCTCGCCCTGTGAAGGAGTTGAAGGAGTTTGCGAAGGTTGAGTTGGAGCCGGGCGAGAGTAGGACTGTGCACTTTACTCTTGACAAGAGTGCGCTGTCGTACTACGACGACGTTCAGGGCTGCTGGGTGGCCGAGAGTGGCGACTTTGAGGTGCTTGTTGGCTCCTCGTCGGCCGACATCCGCCAGAGGGCAACCTTCACGTTGAAGTAGTTTTTTCGGAACAAACACACTGCCAAAGGAGGGGTGTGGGGAGGAATGTAAAAATGGATGCGAAATGATTCGCATCTCAAAAACAAAAGGTCGGCACAAAGCCGACCTTGTTTTTGAGGTGCGAAGCGGAATCGAACCGCTGTAGCAGGTTTTGCAGACCTGTGCCTAGCCCCTCGGCCATCGCACCAATTTGTTATTTCACAGCATCTTAACCATCGCAAGTCGCAAACTGTCGGATGCTTTCGGAGCACAAAAGTAACCATTTTATTCCAAACTCCAAATTTTTTTCATACTTTTACCCATTAATTTGGGCTTTTTACTGCGTATGAACATCTACGACCTCGCATTATCATTCACTTCCGGGCTCGGACTCAATGGGGCACACCACCTCTTGGATGTCTTTGGTTCCGCAGAGACCGTCTTCCGTGCCTCGCGCGAGGAGCTCGTCGGCAGGGCCGCACTCAACAGCAAGGCTGTGGTGGATGCCATTACATCCCAAAGTGGTATGCGCGGTGCCGAGGCCGAGTGGAGATACATCGAACGGCACCACATCACCCCCTTGGCCCTCACCGACGATGCCTATCCACACGTACTCCGAGAGTGTCCCGATGCACCCACAGTTCTCTACACTATGGGCAACATCGAAGCACTCCACCGTCCCTCGGTGGCCTTCGTGGGCACACGCCATATGTCGGCCTACGGTCAGCGCATAGCCGCCAAAGTCATCAGTCAGCTCAAAGAACTCAAACCCGAAATATCCATCGTCAGCGGACTAGCTCTCGGTAACGACGGCAACGCCCATCGTGCTGCACTCGACTGCGGAGCTGCCACCGTGGGTGTCATCGCCAATGCACTCCCCGACGTAGCTCCCGCAACCAATCAGCCACTCGCTGACCGCATACTCCAAAGTGGGGGAGCAATCATAACCGAAATATCCTCACAACACAAGAATACGGGTAAGTTTTTCCCCTCACGCAACCGCATAATTGCGGGCCTTGCAAGCGGTACGGTGGTTGTGGAGTCGCCCTACAAGGGTGGCTCGCTCATAACGGCCGACAACGCCTTCGACTATGGTCGTGTGGTTATGGCCATCCCCGGACGAGCCGACGACAAAACGTCCTATGGCTCCAACCTGCTCATTAAACACAACAAGGCCGCAATGGTCTGTTCCGCCGGCGACATCATCCACGAACTCGGCTGGGATGTGGAGGTGGTCAATAGTGCCTCGTTTGTACCCAGCGATGACTCCGTGGAGGTGATTAACGTGTCGGACGACGAGCGCAAGGTGTTGGACGCTATGTGTGCGGGCGAGGTGGTCGATTATGATGTTTTGGCCGAGCGTTGTAGCCTATCGGTGGGTGTGTTGTCGGCACTCCTTGTGTCGCTCGAATTGTGTGGCCTTGTGCGCTTGCTCCCAGGCAAGAGGTGCGAGAAAGTGTAACTCCAAGAAACGGACAAAGAACAATGCAACTGATAGATACCCACGCACATATTTACGCCGAGGAGTTCGACTCCGACAGGGCTGAGGTTGTTGCTCGAGCAGCCGAAGCCGGTGTTGTGGCTATGGTGTTGCCGGCCATTGACGGCGAGAGCAACGAGAGAATGTTTGAGTTGAGCCGTGCGCTGCCCAACGCCTACCCATTCATCGGCCTACACCCCACGTCGGTCAACGACAACCCTCGTTGGCGTGAGGAATTGGAGGAGGTCGAAAGGCTCTTGAAGGCGTGTAATGGTGGTGGCTCCACCGCACCCATCGGCTCGCCCGAAAGACCTGTGGAGCGATTCTATGGCGTGGGCGAGGTGGGCCTCGACTTCTATTGGAGTAGCGACTTTGTGGCCGAACAAACGGAGTGCTTCCGCCGACAGGTGGAGCTCGCCATCGAATATGACCTTCCGCTGATTGTCCACACCCGCAGTGCGTGGGACGAGATGCTCACCTTGCTGGAAGATTATAAGGGCCGTGCGAGGGGTGTGCTCCACGCCTTTGGCGAGGGGGTGCCGACCTATGAGCGTATCAAGGCTCTCGGAGGGTTTGCTGTGGGCATTGGTGGCGTGTCAACCTACAAGAAAAGCCCTCTGGCCGAGAGTATCCCCCACATCGACTTGGAGGATATACTCCTAGAAACCGACTCGCCCTACCTTACGCCCGTACCATTCAGGGGTAAGCGCAACGAGCCTGCATACGTTGCCTATGTGTGCGCTCGTGTGGCCGAGTTGAAGGGCCTCACAGTTGAGCAGGTTGCCGAGCAGACGACCCTCAATGCCAGGCGAGTGCTTGGCCTGGGGGAGTGAAAGTAAGAGAGAGAAAGGAAACAAAACAGATATAAGCCCTATGAAAAGTTCCGTATTGCTAATCTATACCGGAGGTACTATTGGTATGCACACCGACCCCCACAGTGGCGCACTCGTGCCCTTTGACTTCAACCACATCTACGAGGAATTCCCCTCGCTGCGTAGGCTGGATGTGGAGATTGAGGTGTTGCCTTTCGAGCCGATAGACTCCTCGAACGCCTCACCGGAGTTGTGGGTGAGGTTGGCCGAGATAATCAGGGAGAACTACGATAGGTTTGACGGCTTTGTGGTGTTGCACGGCACCGACACGATGTCCTACACTTCGAGTGCGCTCAGTTTTATGCTCAACAATCTCACGAAGCCGGTGGTCTTTACGGGGAGCCAGATACCCATCGGTGTACTGCGTACCGATGGTAGGGAAAACCTCATCACGGCCATAGAGATAGCCGCAGCCAAGGACTCCAAGGGTAGGGCCGAGGTGCCGGAGGTGTCGCTCTACTTCCAAAACCGACTCTTCCGTGCCAACCGCACCACCAAGCAGAGTGCCGAGGAGTTGAGTGCCTTTGTGTCGAACAACTACCCTCCGCTGGCCGAGGTGGGTGTGAGTATTCAGTATAACCGCAACCATATCCGCCGTCCCAAACGAGAGGGTGCCTTTGGAATTGACACGGCCCTGTGTGAGGATGTGGCCATTGTGAAGATATTTCCCGGACTCAATGAGAGGGTGTTCCGTGCGATGCTGTCGAGCGGAGCAAGGGGTGTGGTGCTGGAAACCTACGGTGCGGGCAATGCACCCACGAAGGAGTGGTTCATTGGCGCATTGAGGGAGGCCATTGAGAGTGGTATCTCGGTGGTGAACGTAACCCAATGCTCGGATGGCGAGGTGAATATGGATATTTATGAGACGGGCGTTGCGCTGCAACAGATTGGTGTGATTAGCGGTAGGGATATGACCACCGAGGCTGCCACGGCAAAACTGATGCACATCTTGGCTCACGAGAGTAACCCCAAACGTATCGCCACCCTGCTGAAAAAATCAATTTGTGGCGAGATGGGACAATAGAAAAATAAAACTGCACAAAAAGCGTAAAAACCAAAAATTATTCTTATCTTGCGCCCGCTTTTGTGCAATAAGATGTTTGGTGCTGGGCGAAATATTGGAGAGATGTCCGAGTGGTTTAAGGAGCGCGCCTGGAAAGTGCGTATACCTCAAAAGGGTATCGGGGGTTCGAATCCCCCTCTCTCCGCAAAGTAAGTACAGTCTGAAGCCTCTGCTCCGGCAGAGGTTTTTGCATATAAGGAGTGGAGTGATGCAAAGTTGGGCCACTCGCAGGCAGAACAAGGGGCGACACGCAAGGTGTATGGATGTATACCTATTATTTAATATATATTAATATATCACGCGTGAGGAGACGATGCTTTGCTCTGGCAATAAATTGGCACAACATTTGCTTAACACGTTGATTTTGGTGGCAGAGATTACCGATTGCCATTCCTAAAATAGACCAATCTCCAAAATGTTTGGGAGGGTTGGTGTCGCAGTTTGAGTCTAATGAATGGTTTTATGTGCAATACTCCCGGTTGCAATGTGCAATAACACCCCAATGGGGGGGGGTATTTTTGTAATTGTTGTTAAAAAAAAAGGAGAAAAACTTGCAAGATGAAAACAAAATGGTACATTTGTATGCGGTATGTGCATTTAGATATAGGCGTCGTTTGTGGGACTTAGGTAGTCGGTTAAACACTGTTGTGGGTGGTTAATACAAAAGCGAAAGAGAGCAAATAGATGCAAAAGAGGGTTGTGAAACAACCTAATTTATTGAGTAAAAAGGTAAAAGATATAAATTGAAAAGACTGTTAAACATATTGTTGACTTTGCTGTTTCCTCTTGTGGTTTTTGCGCAAGAGGTTGTAATGGTGGAGTCAGTCAAGGTACACTTCCGTCAGGGATCCTCGACGCTTGAAGTTGGCTATATGCAGAATGAAGCCGCTTTGAAAACGTTGAGCGATTACTTGGATGGTTATGTGTTTGATGGCTCAAGGGGCAAAGCTCGAGTGCGAGTATCGTCGAGTGTGTCGCCCGAGGGTAGTAATGCCATCAATGATCGTCTTATCCAGGCGAGGGCCAAATCCATTTCCGATTGGGTGAGCAAAAAGTATAGCGTAGAGGTCGGCTTCATTGTCGACTCTATGGGTGTTGACTGGGCTGAACTTGAACGCTTGGTGGAGTCTTCCGACAAGGTGCCAGCCAAGGAGGATGTGCTGAACATTCTGCACTCTGTTCCGGAGAAGGTAGTGCGTAATGGCAAGACAATCAACGAACGACAGGTGCAACTGCAAAGGTTGCAGCAAGGCACCCCCTATGCCTACATCTACCGCAATTTCTACCCCCAGCTCCGCTATGCTGCTGCTCATACGGAGATTTGGTATGCTCCTCTCCTCACAATTACAAGCCCTGATAGTGTGAGCTTTGCTGCTCAGGGTGGCCAGGGCGCAATTTCTTATGCGCGCGAGGAGAACGACAAAGCAGTGCCCACCATATCCGCAAATGCCGAGTGGATTGGCAATATCGTGGACAATGGCGGCCAAATTAGCTTCAACGTGGAGCCTAATGCGATTGCACAATCTCGCCAGGCAACCATAACACTCAATCACTACGACAATCTGAGCACCATTTGTGTAGAACAGCAGGCTGCCGAGCCGGTTGTTGAGTTTGTGGATAGGGTTCCTGTTGCCGTGGATGCCATCGGTGGTAGGACCGCTGTGTCATTTGTGACCAACTTGGGCGAAGCTGTTGCTCCTGTTGTAAGTTGCGACGCAGAGTGGATTGGCGATATTAACGTAACTCCCAAACGAATCTCTTTCACCGTACAGTCCAACAAAATCACCGAGCCTCGTATGGCGGTAGTGAAGGTTGAGTGTGCAGGTAAGGTGTTCGATTTGCCCATCAACCAGCAGGCTGCGGTCGATAAGAATGCAACCGTGCAAGCGAGTGATGCAATCACCACTCCTCAATTGGTGTTGGATAGGACCGAGAGTGTGAGGGTTTACTTCCGTCAGGGCTCCTCGAAACTCGACCAGACCTATATGGGCAACGGCGAAACACTCAAAAAGCTTGCCGAGGTGCTGAAAGCCTATGTGGTTGATGATGCCAATAGCAAGGGTAAGGTTCGAATTGCGTCGAGTGCGTCGCCCGAGGGTTCTTTGGCCATCAACGACCGTTTGGCAAAGGCTCGTGCTCGTGCGATTGCAAGTTGGATTGGCAAACGTTTCAATGTAGAGATTGGCTATGTTGTTGGTTCGATGGGTATCGATTGGGCCGAGTTGATTACTCTCATTGAGGCTGACGATAAGGTGCCTAATCGTGAGGAGGTTTTGGACTTGCTCTATAACACTCCCGAGAGGGTTATTCGTAATGGTAAGGCTATCAATGAGCGACAAGTGAAGTTGGAGCGACTCCGCAAGGGCGTTCCCTATCGCTATATCTACCGCAACATCTATCCCAAGCTCCGTTATGCGGCAGCCTACACCGAGATTTGGTATGCTTCGGAGCTGACCATCACCACCGAGAGCCCCATCAATGTGGGTAGCGAGGGTGGCGACAGGGTTGTTGCTTTCCAGAAGAATGTTGACGATAAGGTTGTTCCCCGCGTAACTTGTACGGCAGACTGGGTTGAGGAGGTTGTTTCCTCCAAGGACTCCATCAACTTTAAGGTTCTTCCCAACGAGATTGCCGAGGCTCGTTCGACCAAGATGTATGTTGAGTGCTACGGTGATGTCTACAATGTAGTTATCAACCAGGAGGCTGCCGAGCCGGTGTGTGTGCTTGACACTTTGGAGCAGCAGTTTGGCTGCGAGGGTGGTAGCGGTAAGGTTGGCTATAAGACCAACACTCCCACGCCTACCGAGCCTACTGCGGAGAGCACGTCGGAGTGGATTTCTAATGTAAATGTAAGCGAGGACAGTATCACCTATGAGGTTGCGCCCAACGATATGGCAGAGGCTCGCCAGGGTGCGATTGTGGTGAACTACAACGGCAAGAGCCAGGAGGTTGTCGTTAGCCAGAGTGGTGCCGAGCCCAGGCTGGATATTGTTGGCGAGAGGACCTATGAATATAAGAGTGTGGCCGACACGCTTGCTTTCACCACCAACACTCTCGAAAAGATTGTTCCCGTTGTGAGCAGCGAGAACGAGTGGATTAAGGACCTGACCTCCACGGAGGAGAACATTTCATATAGGGTGACGACCAACCGCGACTCGGAGGCTCGCCAGGGTGTTGTGAGTGTTGAGGCCTTCGATAAGACCACCGAGGTTATCATCAACCAGAGCGGCCGTACGGGTTGCAAGTTGCCTGTTTATATGGCTCTCAAAACCAACGCACTGTATGATTTGGCCTTGGTACCCAATGTTGGTGCCGAGTTGTACCTTGGTTCTGGTTTCAGTGCAGGTTTGAATTGGCACTATGCTTGGTGGCAGTCGCACAAGGCGCTGTGGTGTTGGAGGACCTATGGTGGCGATTTCAACGTTCGCTATTGGTTTGGCAAGGCTGCCGAGGAGAAGCCTCTGACCGGCCACCACGTTGGTCTTTATGGCCAGTTGATCACCTACGATTTCCTGATGGGCGACGGTATGGGTATCCAGTCGGACTTCTGGAACTACGGTGGAGGTGTTGAGTATGGCTACTCGTTCCCTCTGGGCTACCGCTTGAATTTGGATTGCACCGTAGGCTTTGGCTACAATACGGGTAAGTTCTACGAGTATCTTCCCATTGACGACTGCTACGTATGGCAGTCGACCAAGAACCGCCGCTATATGGGTCCCACCAAGTTGGAGGTGTCGTTGGTGTGGTTGATTGGCTGCGATAACTATAATAAGGCGAAAGGAGGTAATCGATGAAAAGGATTATTAAGATACTGAGCCTTGTGATGGTTGTTGTGCTGTCGTCGTGTGCGCATAAGGACTTGTGCGTTGACCACAATGCCCACTCTCATAAGTTCCACATCAACGTCATTGCGGACTACCGTATGGACTGGGAGGAGAACTATGGCGGTCCGGACTGGAAGAGCAACTGGCCTGCGGGCTATATGGCCTACGATTCGCTGCGCCCCACTAAACCTACGGGTATCAGGGTTGTGAACCACAGCTTGGAGGGTGTTTCGGATAAACACAACATTGGAGCCGACGGTGGCATTGTGAACTTGTTTGAGGGCTATAACGACGTTCTGTTCTATAATAACAATACGGAGTATATCTTGTTCTCGCACGTTGATAAGGTGGCATCCACCCGTGCTACGACCCGTACCCGCACCCGTGCGACGTTTGTGTCGAGCAACAACGAGGAGACGATGACTCCTCCCGATATGCTCTATGCCAATTTCTATGAGGGCCTGTATGTGGAGAAACAGGAGAAACCTCTGGACGTTGAGGTAACGATGCAACCTCTGGTGTTTACCTATAAGGTGCGCTACGAGTTCAAGGAGGGTCTGCAATGGGTAGCTCTTGCGAGGGGCGCACTGTCGGGTATGGCACGCTCGGTACTGCTGCACAACGGTGCGACTTCGGAGGACGGCGCCACTATCCTCTACGACTGCGAGGTTACGGAGTATGGCGCGAGGGCGCTGGTTAACTCGTTTGGTATCCCTGGCCACCCGAACTATAACTATCCTTCGCGTGGTGATGGCGACAACAAACACATTCTGACTTTGGAGGTACTTCTGCGCAATGGTAGCTTGGTTACCCGCGAGTTCGACGTTACCGACCAGGTCAAGGCGCAACCGCACGGTGGCGTGATTGTTGTCGACGGCATCGAGGTCGAGGAGGAGGAGGGTACCCAGGGCTCCGGAGCTTTTGATGTCACGGTCAACGGCTGGGGCGAGTATAAGGACGTGGTTTTGGACGACTTTATGTAGTATATATATAGTAAGTGCTTGAGAATATAAACAATACAAATTAACTAAAAACCTAATTATTTCACAAAAACTATGAAAAAACTTTTCGTCATTGTACTCGCTGCCATCGGTATGGTATCGTGTATGAACACCGACGAGGTTATCGAGGTGAACAACGACAACGCCATTGCGTTTGCCGATGCATTCATCGAGAATAGCGTTCGTGCTGAGATTGAAACAGCCGACCTCACCCAGTTCAATGTATGGGGCTGGATGCAGGAGGATGCCGTAACTGCTACCGTATTCGAGGGTAAAGAGGTTAAGAACGAGGGTGCAGGCTGGACTTATAGCCCCGCACAGTACTGGGTTCCCGGTTTCACCTACAACTTCCAGGCTCTCTCGTCGAACTTGGCAGAGGCAGACCGCAAATGGGAGGCAACTGCTGCAGAGGGTAAGGTTAGCGTTGTAACTTTCGAGAACGCTAACGGTACCGAGGACCTCATCTATGCAACTGCAACCGTTGATGCTCCCGCACTTGGCCAGACCAAAACTGTTGAGTTGAAGTTCGACCACCAGTTGGCAAAAGTTATGTTCACCATCAACACCCTTGCTGTTCAGAACGCTATCGCTCCCGGCTTTACCGTTAAGGCTGAGGCTATCAAGATGGAAGTTCCTAAGACTGGTGAGTTGACCTTGGAGTCGGGTGCTTGGACTGTAGGTACAGAGAAAACCACTCTGGAAATGGAGGTTGGCGATGAGCTTCTCACCATCCCTGCAAACTACACTTATGGTATCAAATTCAATGTTAACCTCTACAAGGGTGATGAGTTTGTAAGCACTCTCAAAGAGATGACCTCCAGTATCAAGTATAACATCGAGAAAGGCAAGGCATACAACTTCGTTGCTGATGTTACTCCCGAGAAGATGGAGATGACCACCATCGACTTCGATACCATCGTTAATGATTGGGTTGACAACAACTTGGGTTTGGATGTTGACGACACCAATACCATTCACATCAAAAGTGCTGCTGCTTTGAAGGCATTTGCAGAGAAAGTAAACGCAGGTGAGTCGTTCAATGGCAAAACTGTTGTCTTGGATACAGACATCGACCTTTCGTCTTTGACTCGCGCTACTGCATACGCAGAGTGGACCCCCATCGGTGGCCCTGGCGTTTTCTTCGAGGGTACTTTCGATGGCAAAGGCCACAAGGTTTCGAACTTCCAGGTTAACCGTGAGAGTCACGCAGGTCTTTTCGGTAATGCTCGCGCAACCATCAAGAACCTTACCGTTGAGAACGTGAAACTTGTTGCTAATCACTATGCAGGTGGTATCGTTGGTCAGGGCTATGCAAGGTTGGAGAACTGCCACGCTGTAAATGTAGACATCACCGTTTCGGTTAAACAGTTGGATGGTACTACTTACGACTATGGTGACAAGGCTGGTGCCATTATTGGTCAGAACTGCGAGGGTGGTCTGTATGTGAAGAATTCGACCGCAAAGAACGTTACCATCCAAGGTTATCGCGACCTCGGTGGTATCGCAGGTATGGCTCACAACAACAACACCGTTTCGGGTTGCAAGGTTGAGAATATCACCATCATTCAGGACTTTACCAATGGTTACCCCGCAACTACCACCACTATTGGCGGTATCGTAGGTCGTCAGGGCTCGAATGTAACCCTTGCTGATAACACCGAGGAAAATGTTAATGTGGAGGCAGCTGTTTCGACTCTCGCAGAGTTGCAGGCAGCCCTCGACAATGCTAAGGTTGGTCAGAATTTTATCCGCTTCATCAACGACATCGAGGGTGTTGCTGTCGTTATTCAGAAAGCAAATACTAAGATTGAGATCAATGGTGCCGACAAGAAGATGACTGGTGCTATCAAGGTTCACAGCAACTCTCAGTACTATGCTGATGCAGCTTTGACTATCAAGAACCTTAATTTCGAAACAGCTACAGCGTCTGTTAACTTTATTGAGGCTCTCGAGAATGGTTCTGAGCGTTATTCTTCAAACATTACCGTCGATGGTTGTACTTTCACTGCTACAGGCGACGCTGTTAATACTGCTGTTGGTGTTCAGATTAAGTCTTCAAAGAACGCTAAGGTTATCGGCTGTACAGCTACTAACATGCACTCGCTTGTACAGGCACAGAGCTGCGATGAGAGTGTTCTCGTACAGAACTGTACAGTAAACGGTAAGAACGGCGTTGCATTCAAGCAGGTAAAGAACGCAGTAGTCGAGGGTACTACTATTACTGCCGTTGAGTACGGTATCCGTTTTGATGGTAACGTTGACAACTATGGCATTACAGTTAAGGACAACAATGTTACTGCATCACAGCCATTCATCGTTCGCAAGATGACAGGTGCTAACAATACTATTGCTTTGGAGGGTACAAATACTCTTACAACTGATGATATATATCAGATTGTTATCACAAACGGTAGCGATGATGCGGCTTATGTAGCTCCTACTGGTACATACACTTTGACAGGTGCTGATGACTATGTGGTTTATCCTACACTTACTTTTGACAACTATGACGAATTCTTGGCAAGTATCTCGGATGATACTTGGTATGATGATACTAAAACAGAATTGGCTATTGAGGACGTCGCTGATTTTGCAGCCTTTGTCGAGACTGCAAATAGCGGTAATGATTTTGAGGGTAAGACCCTTAAGTTGACTGGCGATATTGACCTCTACTTCAAGGATGTTACTGCTAATGCAGATAGCGACCCTGTTACTTTCCGTCCTATTGGTGATACTAAATACAATGGTGGCAAACCATTTAAAGGTACTTTCGATGGCCAGGGTCATATTATCAAGAATCTCTACCAGAATGGTTGGGATCTCGGCTACCAGTGGGGTGTATATGGTTCATATGGCTTGTTCGGTTCACTTGAGGATGCAACTGTAAAGAATGTTGTTATCGAGGGTAGCGAGAGCTACATCGAGGGTGGTGATGTTTCATTCATCGCAGGTAGCGCAACAGGCGACTGTGTATTCGAGAACATTACGATTAATAGTGGTGTTGCTGCAACTTACAACAATGGTTGTGGTGGTATCATCGGTTGGTCGGGTGCAGGTAACTACACCTTCAAGAACATCACGATTGGCGAGAATGCAGTTTTGGGCGGTCTTTGGGGTTCGTTCGACTCGTCGATTGGTGGTATTGTTGGTCAGGCAGAGCCCGGTGCAACTTACAACTTCGAGAACGTCACTATCAACTGCCGTATCGATGCTTACAACGACTGTACCGCTTCTTACGACTACTACAACTACCGTATGTGTGGTATGATTATTGGTCGTTGCGAGGAGACTACAACTATCGATGGCGCAAACTATCCTGATTTGTCAAAGTATAATATGACATTCACCAATGTTGTTGTAAACTATGGTGACTGGATGAACTACCACTACTGCGATCCTACTCCAGGTTTGAATGGTGGTCGCGGTATGCGCGTAGAGCCAGGCTATGCTTATGATGGTCTTCCAGCAGGTTACGACCACTCACAGTGTGTTGATAGCCACATGAACTGGCTTCCTTTCAATCAGCTTATCGGTGGTGACCAGTATGCTGTTAAGGGTCTTCCCGCTGTTGAAGGTGTAACCGTAAACTATCCTGAGTCTTTCTATCTTGAGCAAGGTTACAAGGCTGAGGGTAATACATACAAGATTTACTCTGGTCAGGGCTTCAAGACTGTTGCTACTACCGTTTTGAATGACGGAACCAAGAATGTTACCATTGAGTTGGCAAACGACATCGACCTCGCAGGTATCGAGTGGCCCGCAGTTAAGACAGCTGCTGCTTTCGTTCTCGATGGTAAGGACCACACTATCAAAAACCTCACTACTTCGGCAGTAGAGGACCACGGTTTCTATAGCACCGCAATGTTCACTTCGACTCGCAAGGCTACTACCATTAAGAACCTTGTTGTGGAGAATGCAACCGTAACCGGTAATGGTCAAGGTAACTCGCACGGCGCTGTTTTGGTTGCTTGCAACTATGCTGATTTGCAAATTGAGGGTGTAACTGTTAAGAACTCGACCATTAGCAACTGCGACCGTACCGGCGGTTTGGTTACCTACCTCTATTTCACTACCGCTACCGTGAAGGACTGCGTAGTTGAGGGCTGCACCATCAACTCGATTGGTACTGCCGGTGCTATCCTCGGTATGAACAACGGCCACGACTTCGAAATGAAGGGTTGCCAGGTTGTGAACACTACCGTTAGCTCTTCGGAGGGTAACAACAAGGCCGGTATCTTTATCGGTACTTGGCAGGACGCAGGTACTCTCACAGAAGATGGTAACACCCACAGCGGTTCGAAGGCTATCAACGCAGGCACTGAGACTAACAATGTGATTGGTCGCCACGCTTAATAGCACGAAACTAATGATTAGAGCGCCCTATTTGGGCTAACTCTCTGACAATCAATTGATTGGGGGGGGTGAAACCCCCTCCAATTACAACGAAAATGCAAGGCCCAAAAGCAAACGCAAAGCAACGGCAAACCGAAAGCAAAGCCCAAGCAAAGCAAAGCCAAGGTCAAGCGACGTGAAAGTGAAAAATAACCACAGAAAGACAATAATTTTATCAACTAATTAATTAACTAACAACAATGAAAAAACTTTTCGTCATTGTACTCGCTGCCATCGGTATGGTATCGTGTATGAACACCGATGAGGTTATCGAGGTTAAGGGTGGCGATGCTATTGCATTTGCTGACGTAATGCTCGACAACGCAGTGCGTGCTGCTGTTGACCCCAGCACCACTTATGAGACCATCCAGGGCTTCAACGTTTGGGGCTTTATGGACGACGTTAATGGTGTAATTTTCGAGGGTGATGAGGTAACTCGCAGCGGCGAGACCTGGACTTACAGTCCTACCCAGTACTGGGCTCCCAGCCACACCTACTACTTCGCAGCTCTGTCGCCCATCGGCGGTCAGTGGACTCTCAACACCGCCAACGGTAGCACCCTTGGTGCAGGCATCGTTAACTTCGTGAACAACGACGGTAGCGAGGACCTCCTCTATGCTACTGCTAAGGTTACCACCGCGGCTGACATCAACAAACAGCCCGGCGCTGTTAAGTTGCAGTTCCAGCACCTCCTCTCGAAGGTTAAATTCACCTTCAAGAGCGAGTTCCCCAGCGAGCGTCAGACCATTAAGGTTAAAGACATCAAGATGACCGCTGCAAAGGCCGGTTCTATCGACCTCGCTGTTGCTGACTACACCAAAGGTTGGGTTCTCACCGACGCTCAGGAGACATACTCTTTCGGCGACCTCGAGAACACCCTCACCATCAACGACATCAATGGTTGGCAGTGCGCTCAGGAGCGTCTTTTGATCCCCGCAGGTGAGGACTATGTTTACACCATCACCTTCACCGTAGAGCTCTACAACGGTCAGAACTTGGCACAGACCTTCAACGAGACCACCGAGCTCACCGGCAAGGCTTTGGAGATGGGTACCGCTTACAACTTCGTTGCAATCCTCTCGCCCACAAACTTGGGCCTCTATCCTATCCAGTTCACCGTTGGTGTTGACTCGTGGGTTGAGGAGGACGTTGACGTTGACCCCACCACCGATGTTGTTGCTAACGACGCTGAGTTGAAGGCTGCAATGGCTAACGCTGCCGTTGAGACCATCAAGATGAAAGCCGGCAACTACACCCTCGAGAGCTACCGCGCAGGCGCTGCTTTGGTTGGTATTGAGGATGGCGTTGTTGTAAACGTTGAGAACAAGCAATTTGGCGTAAACGGTGATGTTAACATCGAGAACGTTAAGCTCGTTTTCGCAAATGCTAACTACCGTGGCTTCCAGCACACCAATGTTGAGGTTTACAAAGACTGTACTATCGTAGGTCAGCCTTTCCTCTATGGTGCTGATGTTACCTTCGAGGGCTGTACTTTCGAGCAGGCTTCGGCTGAGTGGTACAACGTTTGGACCTATGGTGCAAAGAACGTGAAATTCAACAACTGCGTATTCAACAGCGCAGGCAAATCTGTTCTCGTATACTCGGAGAGCAGCACACTTGTTCAGAACGTATTGTTCGAGGGTTGTACTTTGAACGCTTCGGCTCCCGTTGCTGGCAAGGCTGCTATCGAGGTTGACAGCTCGCTCATCAAAGAGTACACCATCAACATCAACAACACCACCGCTAACGGCTTTGCTGCTGGTAGCGTAAGCAACAATACTCTCTACAACCAGAAGAAAGGCACCAAGTCAAGCATCTTCGTTGACGGTGTAGAGGTTGTTAAATACGGTTATGCCTATGTTAACACCGCTGCGGAGTTGGCTGCTGCTTTGACTGCTAACGGTGATGTAAACGTTGTCTTGAATGCAGACATCGACCTTCCTATCACATCGCTCGGTCAGCAGACCGGCGGTAGCGGTGAGTACAAGCTCGGTGGCGATACTACCAGCGAGATCAACATCGACCTCAACGGTAAGGCCCTCAACGTTACTACCACCTACTGGTCGGCACTCGGTGCAAAGAACGACAACGCAACCATTACCATCAAGAATGGTAAGATGACCAGCACTGGCAACAGCGCAGGTACTTGGAACGCTTGGGATTTGCGTTTCTCGAACTGTAACTACGTATTCGAGGTTGTTGAGTTTGGCAAAGCTGTTGCTCTTGACAACGCAGGCAAATCGACCGTGATGAACAAGGTTACCATCACCGACACTCACAACGTCGACACCTACGGTTTGTGGATCACCGCAGAGGGCCAGACCGTAACTCTCAACGACTGCGTTATCGATATGACTCCCGCTACCGATGGTCGTGGTATCAAGATCGACAACCAGTATGTCGCTGCCGCTGACGAGGCGAAGGTTACCTTGAACATCAAGAACACCACCTTCAAGACCGATGAGAAAGCTGCTATCTTGGTTAAGTCGACTAAGGGTGCAGAGATCAACGTTGAGAATATCAACATTTCCGCAGTTGCTGCTGACGATCAGTTCGCTGTTTGGGTTGACGAGGCTACCAAGGAGCACGCTGCTAAGGTTACCGTAAATGGTGCAAATGTAAAGGTTGAAGGTACAATTGTTAACATCGTTGAGGTTGCATCTGTTGACGCTCTCAAAAATGCTTTGGTAGCTGCAGGTAGTGCAGGTTCCGGCAACACTGTTATCAACCTCGCTGCTGGCGAATATACTATGACAAATTGGACTCCTCTCACTGTTGATGGTTACCACGGTGCTGACATCGTAACCGTAAATGGTAATGGTGCTGTGTTGAAAGGTATGACCAAATCGTTGTTCAATGGTGGTTTCGCTGGTGGCTCGGGTATCGTAATCAAGGACCTCACCATCGAAGGTGCAGCAATCGTTGCTGACAACACTCAGGGTTATGGCGCTTTCGTTAACTGCGCAGATTCGATGAATGAGATCACACTTATCAACTGCCACCTTATCAACTCGTCCATCATCACTCCCAACGACGGCGCTAACGAGTCGCGTATGGGTGGTTTGGTAGGTTGGACTTCTGGTTACAGCAATGTAAACGACGGTCCCGTAAAGACCTATGTTAACATTATGGGTTGCTCGGTTGTAGGTTGTACCATTAAGGGCGCAGGCTCTATTGGCGGCATTTGCGGTCACGCAGGTGCAAGCGATTGGACCTACACCACTATCGAGAATTGTACCGTGAAGGACAACAACCTTATTTCTACCGACGCTGGTAGCTGGAGGGTTGGTGTTGCAGTTGGTACTGCTAACGTTGGCGAGGTTGTTGTTAACAACTTGACCGAGAGCGGTAACACCCTTACACAGGGCGCTAACGTTGCTCCTACCGGTGTTCGCAGCTATGTAGGCCGTCTCTCTTTGGGTACTACCGGCTCGTTCGTTGTTGATGGCGTTGCTATCACCGAGTAAACAAAGAGTATAATAAACCAATACTCAATATAGGCCGGAGGGGGCTGAACTCCCCTCCGGTCACAAAACATTGAAAAACAACTATTTATCAAACCTAATTAATTTACACAAATGAAAAAACTTTTCGTCATTGTACTCGTTGCCATCGGTTTGGTGTCGTGTATGAACACCGACGAGGTTATCGAGGTGAACAACGACAACGCCATTGCGTTTGCCGATGCATTCATCGAGAATAGCGTGCGTGCTACCGCGTACGACAACAACACCCTCGACCACTTCAACGTGTGGGGTACTGTTACCGCCGGTCAGAGCACTGCTCCTATCTTTGCAGGTACCGATGTTACCAAGGCCAACGGCGTTTGGAGCTACACCGGCGCTACCCAGTACTGGGTTAAGGGCGTAACCTACAACTTCCGCGCTTTGGTTGACGGCACAACTCCTGTTGTTGAGGACAATATGCTCACCGGCGTTAATGTTGACATCACCGAGCAGGAGGATGTTCTCGTTGCAGAGGATATGAATGTTGAATACAAAGGTGGCGAGAAGTATGTTGCTTTCCAGTTTGCTCACATCCTTTCGAAAGTGAAATTCACCTTCGACACCACCATCGCAAACGCTGCTTACAAATATGAGATTAGCAACGTTAAGATTGAGGACAAAGCAGAGGCTGCATACGACATCGAGAGCAAAGCTTGGAGCGGCCACGCAGGTGATGCTACCATCAATTTCGCACAGTTGGACGACGAGATGTTCCTCATTCCTTCGGCTGAGGTGAAGACCATTTCGTTCGATGTTACCTTGAAACTCGGCACCGTAGTGTTGAGCCAGGAGACCAAGACTGTTAAAACCGACATCGAGCTTGAGGCAGGCCACGCCTACAACTTCACCGTTGCTCTCGGCGAGCCCGGCGAGCCCATCAAGTTCACCGCAACCGTTGAGGATTGGGATCAGGCAGGTGCTGAGTTTGCCCCCGATACTTACTACTATGGCACCATTGCTTTGACTCCCAAAGGTGATAAATCCCAGATTGTTGTTAAGGACAAAGAGGGCTTGTTAAAATTGACCGAGTTGTTTGCAAATTGGACCGATCTCTTTACCGATGGCAATGGTAGCTCCTATACCAACTATCATAACGGTGCTGGTACCGATTTCTACTACAGCGGCAACTGGACCATTAACATCGCAGCTGACATTGATTTGGAAGGTGCTACCATTGATCCTATTATCATTAAGCACCCTGTTAGTGCAGGCACACCCGTATTAAACGGTAACGACCACTGGATTAAAAATGCGACAATCACAACTGATCCGACTACCACCAATATGGCAGGTTTGTTCGATTTGAGTTACGCTGCTGTGAAGAACTTGAAGCTCGATAATATTAACGTAACTGGTAGCTTGGTGGGTAACTCCACCGCAGGAATTTTGTCTGGTTCTGCAAATCACGGCGTACAGAATATTACCATCACCAACTCGTCTGTTTGGGGTGGTAAGTACACCGGTGGTGTTGTTGGCTACGGCTACACAAGTGTTAACAACTGTACTTTGACCAACTGCGTAGTTAAAGGTGGCTACAAGTGTGGTGGTGTTATCGGTTACATTTGCGCTAGCAATGCTAACGGTAATAGTGTAAACAACAACACCTTGACTGATTGCACCGTTGAGGGTACCGATGGTCAGTATGCAGGTGGCAAGAGCGAGTATATCCTCGGTAAAGTTGTAGGTAACTTCAACTGCAATGGTTCTTGCGGCAACAACACTATTACCAATATGACTACCTCTGCTACTGCCAACATTGGTCAGGTTGAGGCTGGTATGACTGTAACTTATGGACTTACTGCTATTAACGAAGCTGCAGCAGGTGCAACCATCAATATTGATACTCCTGTTGTAATTGAGGGTGGTAATGTTGTTCTTGATTTGGAGGGCAAAACCATCAACGCAGCACAGAGTAGTGCTATTGAGGTTAAAGGCGGTCAGCTTACCATCAAAAATGGTAACATTACTGCTTACGAGTCGGTTGTAAGGGCAATTGGTGGTGGTAAGGTTATCATCGAGAGTGGTGATTTTGTTTCGACCGGTACTGCTGTTGGTACTCCCTCAACCTATCGTTATTCGGTAGACAGCCGCGAGGGTGGTGAGATCATCATCAACGGTGGTACTTTCAAATCCAACAACGGTATGATCAACGTTAGCTCGCCTGTTACCATCAACGGTGGTAAGTTCGAGAACGTTGTTGAGAAAACTATGACGCGTCACTTTGCATACGTTAGTGCACCTCTGACCATCAATGGTGGTGAGTTCTTGGGTATAGCTAATAGTGGTGCTGGTGGTTGCTTCTTCTGCGGTGCTGCCGCAGGTTGTGATATCACAATCAAAGGCGGTCAGTTCACCAGCTTGTGGACAAGTGGCTCGGTTAATCGTATCTTCGAGTCTTACTACGGTGGTACATTCGAAGCTTTGGGTGGTACGTTTAACACAACAAACGGTCTTACCGTTGCTCCTGGCTACAAAGTTGTTGGTGGAAATGGTGTGTACGTCGTTGCTGCAGAGGCTTCGGTTAAAGAGGTTTCGAATGCTGCTTCGTTTAAAACGGCTGCAAATGCAAGTTCAAGTGATTCTGTCATTAACGCAACCGGTGTTGTGATTGAGGGTAATACTAGTTTGAATGTCAATGGTGCAACCGTAATCGGAGGAACTTTCAAGAACGAGAGTGGTAATGCTGTTAGTGGTACTATTAATGGTACGTTCAAAGGCTGTGAGTTTACCGGTAGCAATGGCCTTCGTGGGTGTTATGCTGGCGAGACTGTAGTTTTTGAGGGCTGCGAATTCGACGGTAACACTTATGGTGTTCACTTTGATGGTGGCGCAAATGATGTAATTTTCAAGAATTGCACCATCTCTGGTTTCAATGCTCTTGGTGCTGCACTTACAATGGCAACCTTTGAGAACTGTACCTTCGTTGGTAATGGCAAGAGTGGTTACAATGGTGCAAACCTTTGGGGTAGCGCAAAACTTATCAACTGCGAGTTCACCTTCGACGGCTCGACCGCAACTGAGTGGATTGACTGCATTGGCGCTGATAAAACCTACGAGTTTGTGAATTGTACTATCAATGGTGTGGCTTACACTCCTGCAAACTACACTGATTACGACGCAATCTTCTCGCGTAACAACGTAACTGTTAAAATTAATGGCGTAGATTGCGCTCTCTAATCACAGATTAGAAACATTAGGCCGGAGGGGGATGAACTCCCCTCCGGTCACAAAAACAAAGATTAAACTATTTCTATAACAATAGAGTTATGAAAAAAATTCTCTTCGCACTGGTTGCTGTTGTGGCTCTCGTGGCGTGCAACGATGAGGTGGTGGTCGACCGCAGCCCCAAGGTGGCTATCGGTTTCGGCAACGCCTACGTCGACCACATCACGCGCGCCGATTTCAGCAGTGGCAGAAGTGTGGAAGAATTTAAGGTATATGCCACCGAGGCTTGCAGGTGTGACGGCCTAACAGAGCAGCTCTTCAATGCCGAAACCGTCTCCACACCATCGGCAAGCAGGGCCGGCGCCACCCCCTGGGGCTACAAAGAGGCAAGGTATTGGAGGCCCAACTCCGACTACGTCTTTATGGCTATCGCAGACGGTGAGGCCGCACCAACCAACACCCTTCCACAGTCCATACCCTTCACCGTCGCAGACGGAGCCGACAACAAGGATCTCCTAATCGCGACATCCTTCGCCTCGACAAACGCACACGCAGTGCCCATCGAGGGTAACGCAGGAGGGGTGGAGCAGGGCGTGGTTCAGTTCTCCTTCGCTCACCTCCTCACAAAGCTCCAATTTACCGTCAAAAACGGCTCAAATCCCTACATCAACTACTTCTATGAGGTAACAGGCGTTAGTGTGGCAGGAGTGGCCGAAAAGGGCGTTTACGACGTAGCAGGAGCCGCGTGGGCGCAGGAGGGTAGCTCCACCACCGCGCTCTCGTTCGGTGGTGTCGAGGGTTTCCTGGCCGGCGACCAGCGTGGGGTTACCGTCGAGAGCCGTCAGATCCTACCCGTGAGTCAGGAGTTGGTGGTTACCGTAACCTACAACAAGAAGATTAACAAAACCGTGGTCGCAACGGGACAAACTCTCTCCGCCACAATCCCCGCACGCATCTACAAGTCGGGCACCAGGTACAACATCACCGCAACAATCGACAACGAAGGAGTGGAGGACAAGTTGCAACTCTCGGTGGGTACCATTGACAGCTGGGCCAAAGTTAAATAGAACACCACACTGTGGGTGTGCCTTTCTCGCAGAACTGACACCAAGAAGAGTGTAAGGCACGGAATACGATACAAACAACAGCACCGACCATTTGCGGTCGGTGCTGTTGTTTTTGTTTGGTGTGGGTGCTTTTGCGGGTTGTGAGTGGAGAATCTATCTCAACGTCTGTTAGCCGCAAATAGTGAGCATCCCTTATCCAAGGGAGGTTTGGGGTCGCTTCGTGCGAGCCGTCGTGTCAAACAAAAAAAGCAGTCCGTTTGGACTGCTTCTTCGTTTGAGCGGAAAACGAGACTCGAGCCCGCATTTGCGAGTCTTTTTCAGGTTTCTAAAATATAGGTATGCCTTTCTTCTTTTCGTCATCAAAAGAGCGTGTGTAGGCTGGGTAGAGTACTCGCCAAATAAGTATGATATTTACTACACCAACCACAGTTGCCACGACTGCTGCCACTATCTCGGGAACAATTAGCGAAATGCCATTCATATCGCCACCCCCTACCCAACGGTAGAAAATTCCTATGTAAAGTGGGTCTAAGATGAGCATTGTGAGTGATGAGTACCACGCGCAGGTGCGTATAAGAGACGATTTGATGCTACAGATCTTACCCGCAAAGAGAACCAATAGCCAACCCATAACAAATGTGGCGAGAGGCCCCACACTACAAAACCATCCCATCTGTGAGGATGTCATCTGCTCGGCAAAAACATCAATTTGCATGCCGAGACCAGTGATGTTGATCTGCTTGAATACGCCCAAAGCGAGTGCCATAGCGAGGTGTGCACCCTCGTGAATCACATAATAGAACACAACAGCCACTATCAAACCGATATATTGACGAATCCTCCTACTCATAACTATTTAGTAATTTATACTTTGCAAATATACAAAATAGTCGTTATATAGTATCACTCCAAACAAAAAGTCCGACCCAATAGGGTTGGTCTCTTAATTTCTAATTGATTGATTTTTAGTGCTAATTTTTACGAAAATTGCAAAATCCTACATAGAAGACTACATTAGGATCGTAATTAAGCCCAAAAACTACGAGTAAAAAGGCGAATAAATCTTTTGAAAGTAAAGCACTGAAATTGGGCATCTTCCAAAGATGTGTTGTGAATAAAGAGTTAGGCGTATGTTTGGGCTACATAAAACCCCGCATACGCCTGAATTTATTTCTTTCCCGCCTTATTTAGGTCTCTGTTCAAATAGAGTTGCGGACACTTCCGCAAAACGCACAAAAAAAGGATAGCTTTTGCTATCCTTCGTGTGTTGAGCGGAAAACTAGACTCGAGCCCACGATGCTCGCGGGCAATTTCTCGCGAACTATATTTACACCCCCAGCCCCTGAGAGGGGAGCGTGGGGTCGCTTCGTGCGAGCCGTCGTGTCAAACAAAAAAGCAGTCCGTTTGGACTGCTTCTTCGTTTGAGCGGAAAACGAGACTCGAGCCCGCATTCGCGTGCATTTCTCGCGATTTATATTTACACCCCCGACCCCTGAAAGGGGCGTATTGGGGTCGCTTCGTGCGAGCTTATTTATGCAAAACAAGAAAGGTTGGCATTAAGCCAACCTTCTCATTTTGAGCGGAAAACGAGACTCGAACTCGCGACCCCAACCTTGGCAAGGTTGTGCTCTACCAACTGAGCTATTTCCGCATTATTTGAAAAATGCTCCACGGGGCTAAACCCGTTTTGCGACTGCAAATATAGGCACTTTTTTGTTTCCCGCAAAAAAAATTACAACTTTTTTGCTCTTGTCACCACTTTTTCCTCGATTAACCCCACAATGTGGGAGGAAAAACTACTTCTGCCTACGGAAATTTTCACACACAATGGCCGTGGCAATAGCTACATTAAGCGACTCGCTACCCCTCCTATCCGACGGCCACGGTGGAATAAACAGGTTGCGCTCAACCTCCGCCTGCACATCCTTAGACACACCCTTGCCCTCGTTGCCCATAACTATCACACCTCCCTGCGTGAGAGTTGTCCTATGAATATCATCGCCATCAAGGGTGGTTGCGTAGGTGGGCACGCCACGTCTGCGGGCCTCCCTCAGCCACTCCACCAAGTCGCACCCAACAACCTCTACCCTCAGCAGTGCGCCCATAGTCGCCTGCACCACCTTCGGACCCCAACAGTCGGCTGTGGTGGGGGTGCACACAATGCGGCGAATACCATACCAATCCGCTGTGCGTATGATGGTCCCCAAGTTGCCAGGGTCTTGCACCTCGTCCAATGCAATGACAAGTTCGTCGGCCGAAGCAGGTGCAAGCGTGCGTTGGGGGATATGCACCACCGCCAGCGACTTGGGTACGCTCTTGAAAGCACTCATTCGCTCCATATCCTTCACCGTTACCACCTCGGCCTGAGGACTCCCTATGCGGCTGCCTTCCAGCACAAACAGCCTCTCCACTCGCCACGCCTTCTCCCTCAATATCTCCTCCACGACCTTGTCGCCCTCGGCAACAAAGAGGCCATTGGCGGTGCGGGCGGCCTTGTCTTGAAGGCTGCGAACAAATTGTATGTCGGCTTTGGTTATCATCTTCGGACGGGTGTTTATTGTGCGTTTATTATCGTTTTTACTATCTATCAGCAAAGTGTAGTGCCAACAGCACCATTGTGACCACTCCGTGGCCGATGGCTTTGGTGTCGGGGCAGAAAGAAGCGGTGTGGAGCGCGCCTGCACGGGCGGCCACAAAATCGTCGTCCACATATCCCACACCCAAGCGGTAGAAGAGTGATGGGTAACGCTCGGTGTAGTAGCCAAAGTCCTCGCCCGTGGGCCTTATGCCAAGCCTCTCCACTGCACCCTCGCCAAAGGCCAGAGTTAAAAAGCCCACAGCATCCTCGGCCAACGAAGGGGCGTTATAGACTGCGGGGTAGCCACAGCCGAAGTTCTCCTCAACCATCACCCCATATTGTGCCTCAATGCGCCTACAACACTCGCTCACAAGGCTCTTTACCTCGCTGCGCCATCCCTCCTCGAAGGTGCGTATCGTGCCCTGTAAACTGACATTGTCGGGAACAATGTTTGTTGCTCCAAGGGCCTCAATGCGTCCAATGGAAAGAATTGTGGGTGTGGTCTTGTCGGGGCTTTGAGTGGGTATTTTATAGAGTTGTTCTATCAGTTGCGAAGCGGGCAAAATGGGGTCCACGATGCCACCACGCAGAGCAGCGTGGCCACCGTGACCCTTGATGGTTATGTGCAACTCGTCGCAAGCGGCCATATATCTACCCGAGCAGATACCAATGGTGCCCGTAGGCAGGGTGGGCTCGACGTGTTCGCCAACAAAAGCCACCACCTCATAGCCCTCAAATGGATTTTCAGCCAACACCATTGTTGCACCCCCAGGGTTAAGTTCCTCTCCGGGTTGGAAGAGACCGAAGATGGTACACCCAAATTTGTCGCTGTGTCGAGCGAGGGTGGCAAGCGCACCCAACAGAACGGTGGTGTGGAGGTCGTGGCCGCAAGCGTGCATCACTCCCTCTCGCTGCGAGGGCGAGGGTGATGCACTCTGCTCCGCAATGGGCAGTGCGTCAATGTCGGCACGCAACACAATGGCCCTCTGTGGGTTGGCGTCGGGGGCCGTGCCCACAATCTTAGCCAACACGCCCGTGCCGGCTATGGGCCAACACTCAATGGCGCGGGAGCGTAGGTGTGCAACAATCTGCTCGGCCGTGTGGTATTCGGCAAAGGAGAGTTCGGGGTGTGAGTGCAACCCGTAGTATCTGTTCACAAGGCCGACGTAATCGCCCAGCACCTCGTCTGTGAGCCACTTAATCTCCATCCTTTGTGAGTTCTATTTGGTAAACTTTATTCCAATTTTTGCCCGTAACAAAGAGTGCTTTCGTTGCGGGGTTGTAGGCGATACCGTTAAGGACATCATCCTGCCACCTCTTGTCGGAGGGGGCTTGCAATCCTGTGAGGTCCACGATGCCCACAACTGCGCCACTCTCGGGGTTGATGCGCACAATCTGGTCGGTCATATATACGTTGGCCCAAATCTCGCCATCAATCCACTCCAACTCGTTGAGCATGCTAATTTTACGGCCCGCCACACGCACCTCAATAGTGCGCTCCGCCTGGAAGGTTTGTGGATTGCGAACCACGATGCGGTCGGTGCCATCGGAGATGTAGAGGCTTTTGCCATCGGTGGTTATGCCCCAGCCTTCGCCCTCGTAGGAGAATTCGCCAACCTTACGCAGGGTAGCCTTGTCATACACAAAAGCCTTGCCTGCTGTCCAAGTGAGTTGGTATATCTTGTCGCCAAGTATGGTAATTCCCTCGCCAAAATATTTGCGTTCCAACGATACACTCTTGACTGCCTCGCCCGTGGCAGGGTTTACAATCCTCAATTCTGACCTGCCATTTAGGCCCGTACCCTCGTAGAAAACACCATCCTCCCATTGCAAACCTTGCGTGTAGGCCGAAGTGGAGTGGGGTAGTTCGGCTACCACACGGAAACCATACCTCGCTGGCACAACTCTTCCATCCGAGGCGGTGGTTTGTGCCGAGTGTGTAATGTTTTTTTTCGGCTTTTTGGGCCCTGCACCGCAACCATACACCAACGTACAAGAGAGAAATATGAGTGTAAATATTGTGTGTTTCATAAAAAAGGTCACTCTAATATTTACAAAGATAGAAAAAAATTGGTATATTTGTGGCATATTATTCGTAAAAACCCATTTTCCTATGCTTACATTAAAGCAAATTCGTGATGACAAGGAGTTCGCAATCGCCCGTTTGGCGGTGAAAGGCGTGGATGCAGCAGCAACCATCGACCAAATTTGTGCACTCGACGACGCTCGTAAAGAGCAACAGCAGACATTGGACAAAAACCTTGCAGAGCAGAACGCCGCTGCAAAACAGATAGGCGCACTCTTCGCACAAGGTAAACGTGAGGAGGCAGAGGCTATTAAGAGTCGTACCGCACAACTCAAAGAGGAGAGCAAAACACTCGATGCACAGCTCAAAGAGACGACCGAGAAACTCAACGCACTTATCGTTTCACTCCCCAATTTCCCAGCAGCCATCGTCCCCGAGGGACGTACTGCTGAGGATAACGTGGTGGTGAAGCAGGGTGGCGAGATTCCTGTGCTCGGCGAGGGCGCACTGCCCCACTGGGAGTTGGCCTCCAAATATGATATCATCGACTTCGAGTTGGGTGTGAAACTCACAGGTGCAGGTTTCCCTGTATATAAAGGTAAGGGCGCAGCCTTGCAGAGGGCGCTGATTACCTACTTCCTCGACCAGAACATCGAGGCCGGTTATATGGAGGTGCTGCCTCCAATTATGGTCAACGAGGCTTCGGGCTTCGGTACCGGACAGTTGCCCGACAAAGAGGGACAGATGTACCACGCTACGGCTGACAACTTCTATATGGTTCCCACCGCCGAGGTGCCCGTAACGAACATCTATCGTGATTGCATCGTGGACGAGAAGGAGCTCCCCATTCGTCTTACTGCCTACACCCCCTGCTTCCGTAGGGAAGCCGGCTCCTATGGTAAGGATGTGCGTGGTTTGAATCGCTTGCACCAATTCGACAAGGTGGAGATTGTGCGCATCAACCACCCCGACACCTCCTATGAGGCTCTTGATCAGATGGTAGCCCACGTGGAGAAGTTGGTTGCCGGCTTGGGCTTGCCCTATCGTATTGTTAGGCTGTGTGGTGGCGATATGAGCTTTACTTCGGCCCTTACCTACGACTTTGAGGTCTACTCGGCAGCACAGGGCCGCTGGCTCGAAGTGTCGAGCGTGTCGAACTTCGAGAGTTTCCAGGCCAACCGACTCAAACTCCGCTACCGCTCGGAGGGTAAGAAGACCGCGCTTGCTCACACGCTTAATGGTAGTTCGCTTGCATTGCCTCGTATTGTGGCAGCATTGTTGGAGAACAACCAGACAGAGGATGGTATTGTGGTGCCCGAGGTTTTGCGTCCCTACACAAAATTTGGTATAATTAATGGTAAATAATGGTTGGGAGTAACAAAAAATAACTATATTTGCCCTAACAAACAACATTAAACTTTTTTAACCAATAGAGATTATGGCTTACAAAATTGATCCCGAGAAATGTGTAGCTTGTGGTAGCTGCATTGGCGAGTGCCCCGTAGAGGCTATTTCGGCCGGTGATGTTTATGTTATTGACGCTGACACCTGCATTGAGTGTGGTGCTTGCGCAGAGGTTTGCCCCAACGAGGCTATCTCGTTGTAATTGTAGCGACACAAACAACATCAAATAGCAGAGGCGGTACGCAACGTACCGCCTCTGCTATTTTCACACCTGTTGCAATCATAAGATTTATTTTGTAATTTTACAGCAACGTTTTCATACTACTACCAATGAAACGCCCCCTTGTAAATGCTGCTCTTGTGGCCATCGTGATTCTCGTTGCCTCGCGCCTGAACATGTTGGAACCCAATGTGCCTGCCTAGATGGAGGCGAAGGTAACGTGCAGACAGGTCCTCGGGACTCAATCGCCACCGAGCCGATGAGAATTGAAAAGTAAAGATAATAGGCCCAAAGTTATTTAGCAACAAGCATTGCATAAATGCGAAACCTCAACACGGGTGTCAAAAACGACACCCGTGTTGAGGTTTATACACAGGCCACATTTGTAGCCCTCGTTATCTTTGCAAAGAGGTGGGGTTACTCCTCATAGTTGCTGATTTTTGCGATACGGCCGATGTGGCGGCCACCCTCAAACTCGGCCGCCAACCACTCGTCCACAATGGCCTTACCCATCTCTACATCAATGAGTCTTGCGCCCATAGCCAACACATTGGCATCGTTGTGCTGACGGGAGAGGTGGGCCATATTAACATCCAAACAGAGTGCACACCTCACGCCCTTAACCTTATTGGCGGCGATGCTGATGCCGATACCGCTACCGCAGATGACGATACCCCTCTCCACTTCGCCTCGTGCCACAGCCTCGCCCACGGCAATTCCGTAGTCGGGATAGTCGGCGCGCTCGGCAGAGTGGCAACCTTTGTCGATGAGTGTGTGGCCTTGCGCGGTGAGGTAGGCCTTAATCTCCTCTTTGAAAGTGTAGGCTGCGTGGTCGCAACCGATAGCAATTTTCATTGGAGTTTATAATTTTATGATTTACGTTCTCTATTGTACCTTTTCGAGTAGTTCCACAAAGGGAGTAAAGTCGGTGTGCTCGGTAACGAAACGCTCGAAAGCGTCGGCATCGCACCCTTTTTCGGGGGTGTCGCTCACCATTTTGAGCACCATTGCGGGAAGGCCCTGCTGGGCGGCAATCTGACAAACGGCTGTGGCCTCCATATCAAACAGAGCCTTTGGAGTACCAAAGCGAGCCTTAATCTCGCCAATCATCTCAGCCCCAACGAAACTGTCGCCCGTATAGACTGTGGCATCATCTGTACCCTCCAAAGCGTAGGGTTTGGTGAGGAAATCCACGCCATCGAGCCCTTCGGGAACGTGCGCATCGTGATAGCGGGCAAAGCGGGGGCAAACGATGTCGCCCGTGTTGTAGGCATCCGAGGCAGCGGCGTAGCCAATCACAGCCACAAGGTCGAACTGCTCCTCGGCGAGTGCGAGGGCGGTGGAGGCTGCGGCATAGACCTTACCCACATAGCCACGACGGATGGTGTAGGCGTTCAGCAGTGGCAGGGGGTAGTTGTTGAGGGCGTTGAGCATATTCTCCTGCTCGGCAGCCATTGGGGTGATGATGAGTATGTTTTTCATAGTAAAACTATTAAATGGAAAATTGAAAATGGAAAATTGAAAATTATGGTGCATCTGCGATGCGAGTTCTTTCAAATTCCACCTGCCCAAGCCTCTGTGTGAGGAGTTTTTTGTTTTTTACTGCTTTTTGAGGAGTTCTTCAAGGAGGTTACCATACTCGGCGAGGGCCGCGTTGGAGCCTTCGATGTCGTAGAGTTCGGGGTTACCACACTGCACCACGGTAAGCCCCGGAACGTCGCTCTGGGTGCGGAGCGAGCACTGCTCCCTGCATACCTCCAACACTGCCTCCATCACCCTACGCTGGGGCGTAAAACCCTTCACTACAAGGTAGAAACCGGTCTTGCAACCCATCGGGGCGAAGGATATCACCTTGTTGCCGAGCTTCTCACGCAGATAGTGTGCCATAAGGTGCTCAATGGTGTGGATAACCTCGGGGGTAAGATAGGACTTCTCGCGCGGCGCACGGAAGCGCATATCGTAGGACTTTATGGGATAGATGCGAGCCACGGTGTAGAGCGAGCGGAGATAGAACCCTCGGTCGAGTGTTGTGTGGTCCACGGCAAAGGAAGCGACTTTACTCTTCATATTGTTGTTTGCTGTTGTGAAATCATACAAAAGTAAGCATTAGAATTGAAAATGGAAAATTGAAAATTGAAAATTATGGGGTGCTTGTGGTGCAATGTTTTGTTTTTGTGGACAGAAAAACTATTTTTGTAAACAGAAAAACACTACTAATAGAAATCACATTATGGCAAAACACACCATCAAAGAGTGGTATCTCGCCACTCGCCCTTGGTCGTTCCCCGCATCGGCTATGCCCGTAGCATCAACCATCGCCTATCTCTTTTGGGTTTCGCAAACCACCACGGGAGCTCCTGCCGTGAATTGGCTCTGTGGAGCTTTGGCCCTCGTGGGCATCATCCTATTCCACGCCGCAGGCAATGTGTTGAGCGACTACAACGACTATCGTAAGGGAGTTGACACTCCCGAAAATGCAATGATGTTGCCCCTCGTAAATGGCTCCTTCAAGGACTTTGAGTTTCGTCGCTATGGCATTGTGCTCTTTCTTCTTGGCTGTATCGTGGGCGGTGTGTTGCTGCTGCTCACAAAGGACATCAATCTCCTCTATGTAGGTTTGGCAGGCGGTGTGCTCACCCTGCTCTATTCCTTCCTCAAATATCGTTCGTTGGGCGACGTGGTAATCATACTCACCTACGCCATCATTCCCATCATCGGCACCTCGCTCGTTACCGTAGGACAGGTCGATTGGTCGGCTATGGTGTTGGCTGTGCCTTTGGCCCTGATTACCGACTCCATCCTGCACATCAACAACGCCCGTGATGCCGAGAGCGACCGTGCCGCAGGTGCACGCACCTTTGCTATGCGCATCGGCCCCAAGGCCTCGGCTTTGATTTACCAATTCGAGGTACTCTTCCCCATTGTGTGGGTAGTTATAGCCATTTTTGCGGGGTGGCTGCCCCCACTTACGCTTGTGGTGTGCGCTGTGGGTAATACCGCTATGGGTATGGCTCGTCAGGCCAAGAAACTCCCCACCGAGGGCCCCGACGCCATTGCACACCTCGACCAGCAGAGTGCAAAGTTGCAGGCTGAGTTTAGCGTTGTGATGATTATCTCCTTGGTTGTTAGCGCACTTGTTGGTTGGGGTGCCTACTTTGCATTATGACGAAGAAAATTCTACTACCCATAGCCATTGCTGCCCTACTATGGGCGGTGATGTTCAGTCCGTGGACTGCTCCCCACGTCAACTTTTGGCTCACTATGAGCGTCGCAGGGGTGGTGTTGACAACTCTCTCACTCGCCCTCTCGCCCGACTTGTTAGGGGTCTTAAAGTCCACATTCAGCACCAAACACATCGCATTGGGTGTGGCTTTGGCAGCCCTGCTGTGGTGCGTATTCTGGGTGGGCGACAAGGTGGCCTGCTGGATGTTTCCCTTTGCCGAGGGCGAGATAGGCTCCATCTATTCTATGAAGGACGGTACATCTCCATGGCTCATTGGCCCGCTGTTGTTGCTTGTCATCGGTCCTGCCGAAGAGATTTTTTGGAGGGGCTTTGTGCAACGACAGTTCTCCCTCAAAATGAACTCTACGTGGGCCTTTGTGCTCACCACCGCCATCTATGCCCTCGTACACATCTGGGCGGGCAACTTTATGCTTGTGGTGGCAGCTGCGGTGGTTGGTGGCGTGTGGGGCCTGCTCTACCGCCTATGGCCCAAAGGGTTGTGGACCCTTGTCGTTTCCCACGCCGTGTGGGATGTGGTGGTGTTTTTGGTTTTCCCCATTTAATTATCCGCTCTACCATCGGCTGGCTGCTTGTGAACACATTGGCCGGTGCGTATGCGATTGCAGCAGCAGTGGCCCGTGGTGGCGGCACAAGTGCCACAACTCGGAGCGTAACAACTCTCTTTGGGCTCTTGTGAGAACTGTTTGCGATACTCAATGGGTGTGAGGCCAAACTCTGTCTTAAACAGACGAATAAAGTGTGATGGCGTGCTGAACTGAGCCTTATGTGCGATAATTTTCACGGGCAAATCTGTGTTCTCCAACAGACGTGCGGCAATCTCCAATCGCTTGCGTATAAACCAACGGTGGGGTGTGTCACCAAAGATACGCTTGAACTCATTTTTGAATTTAGTGGGGCACTGACCACACTCGTCTGCGAGTCGTGCAATGGACATAGGATTGTGTATGTTGTCCATTATCGTGCGCCGAAAATCGACCATTGTGGACATTTCTTCATGCGTGGGTAGCGTTTTCATTGTATGTGATTTTTTGATTTGGTGAAGGCAAAATTACATCCACCTCTTCTACACCACTCCATAAAGTGCCAAAAAGTTATCCACACCTGTTAATAACCCAAAATCGGAGAGGTTGCAGGTGTGGATAATTGTGTTTATTTCGCTGATTGATAGCCGATTGTCTATTTCCCCTCATTGAAAATGTAATCGAGGATGGAGAGGTTTGGCTCAAAGGGTACTCGCTCCGAAAAGACCTGCCAATAGGAGGGCAGGGGGGCTCGGTTGGGTAGTGTGGGGGTACCCAAAAAGGAGTAGCCACGAAGGTCTTCGTCGGTGGGTGAGGCCACAATGTACTCCTCCGAGTAGCGCAACTCCTCCTTTATGCCCGCAATGCCACGCACCACATCCACAAGTTCGCGGTTGAAGTCGTACAGAAACTCCCACCTACGCTCGAAGAAAGGCTCCAAGCGGTCGGCGTAGTAGTCGTAGTAGGGCGACGATTTATAGGCCGAGCGCAGAGCCACAGCGTGTTGGTGCTGCCAGCGTTTGGAGTAGTCGAGGCGCATATCCTTAACTGCTTTCTTGTGGACACTTGCACCCTTTATCACATTGGCCGTCAGAGCCATACGCCCAGAGGCAGTGGCTATCTCCGTGCGATTACGACAGGTCTGCTTGATGTAGTGTTCGCCCACGTCAATCACAGCATCGGGTGAGAGGGCCTCCCTCCACCACTCCTGCGAGCCAAGATATGCAAGCGGTAGGATTTTCATACGATTGTGCGCCTATTATTGTTTGTGTTTATCACTATTTTGGCTCGGTCCAACGACCATCTGCCTTGATGATTTCAATGAGGTGTTCGATGGCCTCCTCTTGTGGCACGTTGCGCTCCACAAGGTTTTTGCCACGATATAGCGAGATGCGGCCGGGGAGTCCTCCCACATAACCATAGTCGGCATCGGCCATCTCTCCGGGGCCATTCACAATGCACCCCATAACGCCAATTTTAAGCCCCACAAGGTGTGAGGTGCGGGCCTTGATGGCGGCAAGTGTGCTCTCAATGTCGTAGAGGGTGCGACCACACGAAGGGCAAGCGATGTATTCGGTACGAGAGATACGCACACGGGCGGCTTGCAGGATGAGGAGTGCTACCTCATCAATCTGCTCCTGTGAGAAGTTGGGGTTGATGATGTCCACACCATCCGCCAACGAGTCGATGAACATCACGCCAAAGTCGGCGGCGGCCTCAATGGCAAACTGCTCGAAGTTGGCCGTTGTGTAGCGACGACGCAGGATGATTGGCTTGTTGGGGGTGACCTCCGAGCCAAGCAATCGGCTCCTCCACTCTTGTACGGGCATATCGCTAGTGGCCTCAACCACGTTGTATTCACTCCTATTCTCTTCGCTCAACTCGCTCCACAATGTGGGAGTTTTACCCCACGGGCGGGGCTGATATTCATAGGGCGAAAAACGACTCTCGTCCACAGTGGGAAACTCCACTCCACTACGCCCCTCGTAGTGAACCACAAGGCTTTGGGCAGCAGGGATTTCGTTTTCGGGGGCTTCGGTGAGCGAAACACGGATGGTGTCGCCAATGCCATCGGCGAGCAGTGCGCCAATGCCCACGGCCGACTTTACACGACCCTCGATGTGGTTCCCTGCCTCGGTAACACCCAAGTGTACAGGATAGTCCATACCCTCCTCGTTCATAGCCCTAACAAGCAATCGGTAGGCATAGACCATAACCCTCACGTTGCTCGATTTGAGCGACACAACCACGTTGTGGAAGTCAAGTTCACGGCAACGCCTCAGAAACTCCATAGCCGAAGCGGCCATACCCTCCGGGGTGTCGCCATAGAGGTCAAAAATCTTCTTTGCCAACGAGCCGTGGTTGACGCCAATGCGCAGTGCCACGCCGCGCTCCCGACAAAGCTCAATGAGCTCCTCAAAGCGGCCTCCTCGGTCGTTGTAGTTGCCGGGGTTGATGCGCACCTTATCAGCTGTTGTTGCTGCCACAGCAGCCACAGCGGGCAGAAAGTGTACGTCGGCCACAAGGGCCACGTCGGGCCACTCCTTGTGTACCCTCTCGCCAATGGGACCAAGGTTGAGTGCGTCCTTTTCGTTGGGTGTGGTGAGCCTCACAATGCGGCCTCCGGCTGCGGCTATGCGCCCGATTTGGGCCACACTTGCGTCGGTATCGGTGGTTAGCGTATTGGTCATAGTTTGCACCACAACGGGGTTTTGGGCACCCATTCGGTGGGCTCCAACCGACACCTCTCGGGTGGCTCGGCGAGCATAGGAAGTGATAGATTTGCAGTAGCGGGTCATTTTTTCCTCCAATTTTAGGCAAATATACGGCTAATTTACGTTATCTTTGCCTTATGCGACCTGATATGGAGATAAAATTTTTGAGTGGCGTGGGTGAAAAGCGTGCGCAACTGCTTGCCTCGGAGGTGGGAATACGCACCGTGGGCGACTTGTTGCACTACTACCCCTATCGCTACATCGACCGCACAAAGGTCTATAAGATTGCCTCTCTTGCCGAGGAGCAAGCCAACACCCACGTTCAATTGCGTGGGCGTGTTACGGGCTTTGCCTATCTTGGCGAAGGCCCCAAGAAACGACTCTCGGTAAGCCTTTCCGATGGTACGGGTGTGGCAGAGTTGCTGTGGTTTCAGCGCACGGCTTGGATAGAAAAACAGTTGGAGGTGGGTAGAGAGTATATGGTGCTTGGCAAGCCCTCATTCTTTCGAGGCGAGGTGAGCATCGTCCACCCAGAGATAGAGTTGGTTGAAAAATTCCTCTCTCGTGGCAACCTCGGTATGCAGGGCGTGTATAGCACCACCGAAAAACTCACTGCCATAGGGCTCGGTAGCAAGGGAATCTACAACTTGGTGTGCACTCTTTGGGGACACATCAATGGTCGCATTGCCGAAACACTCCCCGAGAGTGTCATCCGTCAATGTAATCTTCTTCCACGCCCCGAAGCACTCCAAAACATACACTTTCCCTCCTCGCCCCAAATGCTCCAAAGGGCTATCTATCGACTCAAATTTGAGGAACTCTTTGGAGTGCAACTCGGCATATTGAGTGTGAAGGCCGGAAGGACCACTCTGCAAAACGGATTTATGTTTCCGCGTGTGGGAGATATGTTCCGTGATTTCTACTCCAACCACCTCCCTTTCTCCCTCACGGGAGCACAGAAGAGGGTAATCAAGGAGATAAGAAAAGACACCACTTCGGGCCACCAGATGAATCGTCTGTTGCAGGGCGATGTGGGTAGTGGCAAGACCTTGGTGGCACTGATGTCTATGTTGTTGGCTGCCGACAACGGCTTCCAATCGTGTATGATGGCACCCACCGAAATCCTCGCACGACAGCACTATGCCTCCATTACCAAAATGCTCGCAGGCACCCCCACCGAGGGGCGCGTGGCGGTGCTTACGGGTTCCACCAAAACCCGTGAGCGCAAAGATATTTTGGCTCGCACACTCAATGGTGAGATACTCTTCCTTGTGGGCACCCACGCCCTGATTGAGGATAGGGTGCAGTTCGACAACCTCGGCTTGGTTGTGATTGACGAGCAGCACCGCTTCGGTGTGGACCAGAGGGCCAAGTTGTGGACAAAAAACCACCAAACACCACACATCCTCGTGATGACCGCAACGCCCATTCCTCGTACCCTTGCAATGACCCTCTATGGCGACCTTGACGTGTCGGTGATTGACGAGATGCCCGCAGGGCGCAAACCCATAAAAACATACCACCTAAAAGAGGCCCTAAGGCTAAAACTTTTCGGCTTTATGAAGAGCGAAATTGCCAAAGGCAGGCAAATCTATGTGGTCTATCCGCTCATCAAAGAGTCGGAAGCTCTCGACTATCAAAACCTCTACGATGGCTTCGACAATATCGTGCAGGAGTTCCCTCTGCCGGAGTATAAGGTGGGTGTGATTCACGGCAAGATGCCACCCGAGGAGAAGGCCGAATCGATGAAGTTGTTTGCCGAGGGAGTGAACAATATTCTCGTTGCAACGAGCGTAATTGAGGTGGGCGTTGATGTGCCCAATGCTACGGTTATGGTCATTGAGAGTGCCGAGAGGTTTGGACTTTCGCAACTTCACCAACTGCGTGGACGTGTGGGTCGTGGCGGTAACCAAAGTTACTGCGTGTTGATGAGTGGTGACAAACTCTCCCGTGATGCCGAGGCAAGGCTAGCAGCGATGGTGGAAACAAACGATGGCTTCCGCCTCTCAGAGTTGGACCTCCGACTGCGTGGCGCAGGCGATGTGAATGGCACACGTCAGAGTGGCGAGGCCATAGACCTACACATTGCGTCCCTCTCCTCCGATGGACAGATACTCGAACAAGCAAGGCTCATAGCCTCCGCCATACTCAACGATGACCCCGAACTTATAAAGCCCGAAAATGCACCCCTCGCAACCTTGAGGGATCGTTATAAACCCAAAACCACCATTGATTATGGTATGATTTCGTAGAAAAGCACTATATTTGCGCAATATATCAACCACACAACAAAAACGTAAGTAATACAATAGATCGTTACCCCCTATGGCAAAGTACGAAGAAGACTACGAGAAATATGATGATGAGTTGGATGATGAGTTGTACGACAACAACCCCTCGCAACGAGATATTGAAAAGACTCTCAAAGGCTACAAGGTTATAATCGTGTGCCTTGTGGCTGTGTTGGCGCTCATCACCTTCCAACACTTCCGCCTCACGGCCGACCTTAAACAGGAGTTCCGTATCGAAAGGGATACACTCAACAGCCAAATCAGTGGCCTGATTTCCGAGATTGACCAAATTAACCTGCGAAACGACTCGGTTAGCAACGAACTTCGTATGAACATCGCTGCCGAGCGTAATAAGGCCGATTCGCTGATGGCAAGGCTCAAAAAGGAGCGCAATATGAACCGCGAAAAGTTGCAGAAGTATGAGAAAGAGTTGGGTACACTTCGCACCGTAATGCGTCGTTATGTCCACCAAATCGACTCGCTCAATACTCTCAACAAGAAACTTGCAGCCGAGAATGTGGGCTACCGCAAAAGGGTGGCCGCAGAAACATCACGTGCAAATATCGCCGAAGAGGCAGCACAAGATCTCCGCAACAAAATCAAGAAGGGTGCTGTTGTGAAGGCTCGCAATGTGCAACTCGGTGCCTACAATACGGGTGGCACCAATGTTACACGTGCCAACCGAGCTTCCAAGTTCAAAACCGACCTCACACTCACAGCCAACGAGCTCACCATCCCCGGCGAGAGGAAGATCTATGTGCGTATCATTGGCCCCGACGGAGCCGTTCTTTCGGGCGGTGCCGACTGCATTATGGAGTTTGAGGGCGATGTTATCAGCTACTCGGCCGAGAGGGATATCGACTACAATGGCCAAGACCTCGACGTGAGCATCTACTACTCCAACGAAAACCTCACAAGCGGTGTCTATACTGCCGAGGTCTATATGGATGGCTACAAGATTGGTACAGCCGAAGTGTCGCTCCGATGAGGCTATTAGCTGTTAGCTGTTAGCCATTAGCTGTCTTGAAAAAAATTACTAATTACTCTTTACTAATTACTCTTTTGAGGTAGAATTATGACCAAACCGACAATAAAGAAGTGGGTACTGTGGGCCATTGTAATAGGCCTGCTCGTTGTTGACCAAATTGTTAAATTCTCCGTTAAGACCACGATGACTCTCGGCGAGAGCCACAATGTACTTGGCAACTGGTTTAGGTGGTGCTTTGTGGAGAACGAGGGCGCAGCCTTCGGCATGTCGCTGGGTGGCAACTATGGTAAGTTGGCACTGAGCCTTTTCCGTATTGTGGCCATTGGTGCGTTGGCGTGGTTTGTGGGCCACTTGCGCAAACAGAAGGCCCCTAATGGCGTGATTGTGGGCTTTGTGATGATACTCGCAGGTGCCATCGGCAATATGATTGACAGCGCATTCTATGGACTTATTTTCAGCGAATCGACCTTTACGAGCGTGGCACAACTGTTGCCCGAGGGCGGTGGCTATGCACCTTTCCTCCATGGTAAGGTGGTCGATATGCTCTACTTCCCGCTGTTCCATTGGCCGGAGTGGATGCCACTGATTGGTGGCGACTTGTTCTTCTCGCCGGTGTTCAACTTTGCTGATAGCTACATCACCATTGCAGTCTTCTACCTCGTCATCTTCCACTGGAAATATTTCAAATAGACACCCTCTTGTGGAACAAAACGGCAAACATATCAATACACTAATTGTGGGCGTGGGCCTCATTGGAGGCTCATTTGCTTTATCCTTGCGTAGATGTGGCTATGCGGGGCGTATTCTTGGTGTGGAGGCCTCGGAGGAGAACGGCCGTAGGGCTGTGGAGTTGGGCCTTGTGGATGCCGTTGTGGGACTCGAAGAGGGAATTAAAGGAGCCGACCTTGTGGTGCTGACAACGCCCGTGGATACACTACCCGAGTTGGCTGTGAGGGTGCTTGATATGGTGGGCGATGGACAGGTGGTTATCGACGCCGGCTCCACCAAGGAGACACTCTGTGAGGCCATTGAGGGCCACCCACGCAGGGGTCGATTTGTGGCCACCCACCCTATGTGGGGTACGGAGTATAGTGGTCCCGATGCGGCCCAAAGGGAGGCCTTTGCGGGACGTAACGTGGTGATTTGCGAGGGCGAGAGGAGCGACAAGGATGCCCTTGCTCTGGTGGAGGAGATATATACGGAGTTTGGAATGCCCATCGTGAGGATGGGGGCCGAGGAACACGACCTGCATACGGCCTATGTGTCGCATATTTCGCACATCACCTCCTTTGCTCTTGCGCTCACGGTGCTGGAAAAGGAGAGGGAGGACCAACATATCTTCGACCTTGCGGGCGGTGGTTTCGAGAGTACGGTGAGGTTGGCGAAGAGCTCGGCCAGAACGTGGGTGCCGATTCTTATGGGTAATAAATATAACGTGCTGGACGTGCTGAGGGAACACATCCACCAGTTGCAGGTACTGCGCAAACAAATCGAGAGGGACGACATCGAGGGCCTTGTGGACTCCATCCACAAAGCCAACAGCATCCAGAGGATAATCAAATAGCCAGACCTCGTTGGCCGAAATTTTGCAAAAGCGAAAAATTGCGTTACCTTTGTGGCGCAAAACAGGGGGAGGCCCCGACGATTATACATACGGCAATGTGCACTTGTGGGGCGACCTCGGTGCGCAACCGACTTGGAAAGATGGCAGAGTGGTCGAATGCGGCGGTCTTGAAAACCGTTGAACAGCGATGTTCCGGGGGTTCGAATCCCTCTCTTTCCGCAAATAAGCAAAAATTGCAGGGCTTCGATTTTATCGAAGCCTTTTTTGTGTTTGTAGGTCAAGCCGAACTTGTTCGAGCGCAGACATATAAGCACAAAAAAGAAGACTCACATTGTGAGCCCTGCAATTTTGGCTTGTTTGCAAGGGCCCTGCGGCGAGCAAAGGGGATGGGCAAGCGTAGCGCAGCCAATCCCTTCCAACGGCTTGCCCTTTGCAAAATCTTTGAGCATTAAGGAAATCAAGGGATCACGGAGCGTAGCGACGTAATCCCAACAATTCCTCACTTCCCGACAAGGTGTCTTCAAAAAGCGTTTAGGTATTATATTTCCATTGCGGCACTCAATATTTCTTGCTATTTTTGTTGCACTACAACCAAAAAAGAACAAAGCTATGAACATTCGCAAACTTGTAATTTTAATATCCGTCATCTTGTTGCCTTCAATGATGATGGCGCAAAGCCCCAAGGAAAAGGGTTATGTGATTGTGAAGGTAAAGTGCGACGGCAAGAGTGATGTGAGTGATGCCATTCAGAAAATCATCGACAACAATCCCAATCGCACAATCTATTTCCCCGATGGTGTTTATATGATTTCCAAGCCAATATGCACACCCGCAGACCCCACAAAGAGCGTGTCGTTGGAGTTGTCAAACTATGCCATCATCAAAGCTATGGAGGGCTGGGATAGCGAGGAGGCAATGATTCGCCTTGGAGGTAAGGATCCATTCAACACAGTCTATGTTGCGGGTAGCAACTACTATCTTGATGGGGGTGTCATTGACGGCAGCGGAGTAGCCAAGGGTGTGTCGATAGACAGCGGTCGTGAAACGGTCATCCGCAACACATCCATAAAACACGTTACGCTTGGCATCCACATTAAGCGTGGTGCAAATAGCGGATCTTCGGATGCGGATATTCACAGTGTAAACATTGTGGGCAACCGCACGCCTGCCTGCATTGGTGTGCTTGTGGAGGGCTACGACAACACCTTTACTAATATGCGCATAGGTGGTGTTCACGTTGGCTTTCTCATCCGTAGCGGAGCCAACTGCTTGCGCAACATACATCCACTCTATTATGCCGAGGACGAAAACTACGAAACGAGTTGTGGTTTCATAGACGAACGCAATACGAATTACTACGATTTTTGTTATAGCGATGAGTTCTGCACAGGGTTCCTTGTGAGGGGTGGTGGACACAGCACATTTAGCAACTGCTTCGCCTATTGGTACTCGAAACGTGGTGACAAACACGTTGCCTTCAAGTCCGAGGGCAATTTCAACTCCGATGTTATGAGTCTTACTGTCGGCTTTGGTAATCACAATGCCACCAAAGAGAATAAGGTTTTAGAGTGTAGTCCCAATATGGGTTTGGGTAAGTTTTTCAATCTTCACGTTGCCGACTACAAGATCATAACAGACCACTCCTATCTTCAATATATGGAGTAGATAATCAGGACACAGAAGCCTTGTTTTCGCTACGGACAGCGCTCCAATAAGCAAGGTGGTTTGTCGGCACAGCCAAAATAACAAGCAGCACTCCTCGGGAGTGCTGCTTGTTTGTATGGTTACCGGATTGTTTAATCCTTGTCTTTATGCAAAAGCTCCGTTTGCCTATCGTGGCAGAACCTCGATTTGTAGTTTGGAGTAGGCACGCTCGGCCTTGGCCAAAGCCTCTTCTATGGTGTCGGCAGAGGCCAAAATGACACCCAAGCGACGGTGGCCCACAACCTCAGGTTTGCCAAAGATGCGAATCTGTACATCCTCCTCGGCCAAAACTTCTTCCAAGTTGCCAAAGACAACCTTGTCGCTATCGCCCTCAACAACAATAGCCTTTGAGGCCGAAGGACGGTAGAAACGAACCGAAGGAATGGGTAAACCAAGTACTGCGCGTGCGTGGAGCGCAAATTCCGAGAGGTCCTGCGAAATCATTGTTACCATACCGGTGTCGTGTGGGCGTGGCGAAACCTCGCTGAACAGAACCTCGTCGCCGCAGATGAACATCTCCACACCGAAGATGCCGTAGCCACCCAATGCGCCGGTAACTTTGCGGGCGATATCCTCTGCTTTGGCAATGGCAACCTCGCTCATAGGCTGTGGCTGCCACGACTCGCGGTAGTCGCCATCAACCTGATGGTGACCGATGGGTTTGAGTACGGTGGTGCCTGCCGAATGGCGCACGGTGAGGAGTGTGATCTCATAGTCGAACTTAACAAATCCTTCAACAATCACACGACCAGCACCCGCACGGCCTCCCTCTTGGGCAATCTGCCACGAACGGTCAATCTCTTCGGGCGAGTGGCAAACGCTCTGTCCGTGTCCCGAAGAACTCATCACAGGCTTTACAACACAGGGGGTGCCAATCTCCTTAACGGCATCCTCGAACTCCTCCTTTGATGCGGCAAAGCGATAGGGAGAGGTGGGGATTCCCAACTCTTCGGCAGCCAAGCGGCGGATACCTTCGCGGTTCATTGTGAGTAGGGTTGCCTTGGCTGTGGGGATGACATTGTATCCCTCCTTCTCCAACTCCACGAGAGTGGGAGTTGCGATAGCCTCAATCTCGGGGATGATGTAGTCGGGTTTTTCAGCCTCGATAATCTCCCTCAGACGTTCGCCGTCGAGCATTGACAGCACATACGAGCGGTGGGCAATCTGCATTGCGGGAGCGTTGGGGTACTTGTCGAGTGCCACGACCTCCACACCATAGCGTTGAAGTTCAATGGCAACCTCCTTGCCGAGTTCGCCCGAACCACAGAGAAGTGCTTTGCGGCCCACGGGCGAGAGAGTTGTTCCTATTTTTACCACGATTGAAAAATTTTATTGGGTTTGATTTATTGCAAAGATAACAATTTTGTGTGATATAATCAATTTTTTCGTAGAGGGGCACATCAATACTGTACTTTTACACCTAAATGCCACGTATTTGCGGTGTGTGTTTTACACACGGCGGCGGTTTTTTCGTGTTTTGTATCCACTTTTTATTCTCTTTGTGGAAGATTTTCTGATGGTGTGATGTAATAAAAATAGTGGTGATGTGTTTATTATAAGGACATTGCTTGCTAATGTCAAAAAAAACTCATACATTTGTTGACGTACACAGTATTTTGGCCAAGAAGGTCCTTGTTGTATGTGAGTTTATTTTGCTCGAACGACGATAAAACAACATAAATAACTAATTAAAAACAAACCCGCACAATGAAAAACTTATTTAGCGTAGAAGGCAAAGTGGTTGTTATGACCGGTGCCTGTGGTATTCTTGGTTCGACCATCGTTAAGCACTTTGCAGAGCAGGGTGCAAAGGTCGTGATGCTCGACTTGGAGCGTACCCGTGAAATTGCAGAGAAGCTCATTGCAGAGATTGAAGCCGAGGGCGGCGAGGCTTGCTTCTTCCCCACCAACGTACTTGACAAGGCTATCCTTGAAGAGAACTACACACAGATTATGGAGAAGTATGGCACTATTGACGTGCTTCTGAATGCTGCCGGTGGCAATATGCCCAAGGCTACCGTTCAGCCCGACCAGACCATCTTCGACCTCGACATTGATGCCGTTAAGTTCTGCACCGAGTTGAACCTCTATGGTACAATTCTTCCCACTATGGTCTTCACCAAGGCAATGGTAGAGAAGAAGGAGGGCTCGATTATTAACTTCGCCAGCGAGAGCGCACTGCGTCCTTTGACCCGTGTTGCAGGCTATGGCGTTGCAAAGGCTGCTGTTGTAAACTGGACCAAATATCTGTGTGCCGAGTTGGCAACCAAGTTTGGTAGCGGCCTGAGGGTTAATGCCATTGCTCCCGGTTTCTTGCTGACCAACCAGAATAGGACGCTGTTGACCAACCCCGACGGTTCGCTCACTCCCCGTTCGCACACCATTTTGGGCCACACTCCCTTCGGACGTTTCTTGGAGCCTGAGGAGTTGGTAGGTACCCTCCAATGGCTTGCTTCGGATGCTTCGAAGGCTGTTACCGGCACCGTTGCTGTTGTTGATGGTGGTTTTGACGCATTCTCGATTTAGTTCTCAATTATCAAACAGAATAAAACTTACGACACTATGTATAAGATGAAACAATCGTGGCGTTGGTACGGTCCCAACGACCCCGTAAGCCTTGCAGACATTTGCCAGGCAGGCGCAACCGACATCGTTCACGCACTGCACCACGTGCCTAATGGCGAGGTGTGGACTGTGGAGGAGATTAGCAAACGTCAGCAGATTATTGCCGACGCAGGCCTTACTTGGAGTGTTGTGGAGAGTGTACCCGTACACGAGCACATCAAGACTCAGACCGGCGACTTCCAGAAATATATCGACAACTACAAACAGAGCATCCGTAACTTGGCCGAGTGTGGTATCCACTGCATCACCTACAACTTTATGCCCGTGTTGGACTGGACTCGTACCAACCTCTTCTATGAGCTGCCCGATGGTAGCCGTGCGTTGAGGTTTGAGAAGGCTGCGTTTATGGCCTTCGACCTCTTCATTCTCTGCCGTGAGGGTGCCGAGGCCGACTACACTGAGGAGGAGATTGCTCGTGCAAAGGCTCGCTATGAGGAGATGACCGAGGCCGACAAGGAGCTCTTGGTGCGTAATATGATTGCAGGTCTTCCCGGTTCGGAGGAGAGCTTCACTTTGGAGCAGTTCCGTGCCGAGTTGAACCGTTATGCCGACATTGACGCAGAGAAATTGCGCAGCAACCTCATCTACTTCCTGAGCGAGGTTTGCCCCGTGTGCGACGAGGTTGGTAGCCAGATGGTAATTCACCCCGACGATCCACCATACTCGATTCTTGGTTTGCCCCGTATTCTCTCTACTGCCGAGGACTTCCGCAAACTGATTGCAGCGGTGCCTAATATGTCGAACGGCTTGTGCTTGTGTACCGGTTCGTTTGGCGTGAGGGGCGACAACGATTGTCCTGCAATGATGAGGGAGTTTGGTGAGAGGGTTGGTTTTGTTCACCTGCGTAGCACCCAGCGCAACGAGTTGGGCGATTTCTACGAGGCCAACCACTTGGAGGGCAATGTGCCTATGTATGAGATGATGAAGGCGCTGTTGGAGATTGAGCAGAAGTATGAGCGCAGTATTCCTGTACGTCCCGACCACGGCCACCAGATGTGCGACGACTTGAATAAGAAATCGAACCCCGGCTACTCGCTCTATGGCCGCTTGCGTGGCTTGGCAGAGTTGCGCGGCTTGGAGTGGGGTATTGCTCACACTCTCTATCCTGAGAAATAG
>JAGBGK010000014.1 GCA_017936005.1 Tidjanibacter sp. | reverse complement strand
CTACTGCGCCTGTGCTTTTCACAGTTTTTACGATTTTCTCGGCCGATTTGTCAACCAAGTTGTGATCGTAAGATTCGAGTTTGATTCTAATTTTCTGACTCATGGTTATTTATTCTTTTATTCCAATTCTTGTTTTTTACCTCCGCATTTCTCGATTACGTCCTTAGCTACGTTCTGGGGTACCTCATCGTAGTGCGAGAACTCCATGGTGGAAGTTGCACGACCCGACGAAAGGGTACGCAACACGGTTACATAGCCGAACATACCCGACAGGGGCACTTTGGCTTTGATCGCGGTTGCAACACCTTTGCTCTCGGTGCCCTCAATCTGACCACGACGTTTGTTCAAGTCGCCAATGATATCACCCATATACTCCTCGGGAGTTACTACCTCCACCTTCATAATGGGCTCCTTCAATACGGGCTGACACTTGGGAGTAGCCTCACGGAAACCGTTGCGAGCACAAATCTCAAACGAAAGTGCATCCGAGTCTACGGGGTGGAACGAACCGTCCTTCAAGGTAACCTTCATCGAATCGATACCGAAACCGGCCAAAGGACCGTTTGCCATCGCCGACTCGAAACCTTTCTGTACGGCAGGGATGAACTCCTTAGGTACGTTACCGCCCTTAACCTCGTCGATAAACTGCAAGCCCTGAACACCCTCGTCGGCAGGACCGATCTCGAAGATGATGTCTGCAAATTTACCACGACCACCGGACTGTTTCTTGAATACCTCACGCATCTGGAAGGTGCCGTTGAGAGCCTCCTTGTACGATACCTGGGGTGCGCCTACGTTGATTTCGATACCGAACTCCCTACGCAGACGGTCGATAATGATGTCCAAGTGCAACTCACCCATACCACTAATAATGGTCTGGCCGCTGTCCTGATCGGTCTTCACGGTGAAGGTGGGATCCTCCTCTGCCAACTTGCCAAGAGCAATGCCGAGTTTGTCGAGGTCCTTCTGAGTCTTGGGCTCCACTGCGATACCGATAACGGGCTCGGGGAAGGTCATCGACTCCAAAGTAATCTGTTTGTCCTCAACACACAAAGTATCACCGGTGCGAACATCCTTGAAACCTACCACTGCGCAAATGTCGCCGGCACCAATGGTATCCATAGGATTCTGCTTGTTGGCGTGCATCTGGTAGATACGGCTGATACGCTCCTTCTTACCCGAGCGAGTGTTGAACACATAGGTACCTGCATCGAGCTTACCCGAGTAGATACGGATGAATGCCAAACGACCTACATAGGGGTCGGTAGCAATCTTGAATGCGAGAGCGCAGAAAGGATCCTCTTCAGTAGGATAGCGCTTAACGGTGCTCTCATTGCGGGGGTCGGTACCGAGGATAGCCTCAATGTCGAGGGGCGAAGGCAAGAACATCATAATCGAGTCCAGCAACAACTGAACACCTTTGTTCTTGAACGACGAACCACACAACATAGGGATAATCTGCATACCGATAGTTGCCTTGCGAATTGCGGCAATCAACTCGTCGGGAGTAATCGAATCGGGATCCTCAAAGAATTTCTCCATCAGAGCCATATCAACAGTGGCAACCTCCTCAATAAGGTGAGCCCTTGCCTCCTCAGCCTCAGCGGCCATCTCAGCGGGAATCTCCTCGAAGGTGTAGTTTACCAACTGATCTTTCTTTGCATCGTCGTAGATGATAGCCCTATTATAAATAAGGTCAATCAAACCACGGAACGACTGCTCCGAACCAATGGGCAATACAACGGGTACTGCATTGGCACCAAGACGCTCCTTAACCTGAGCGCAAACATTCATAAAGTCTGCACCGGTACGGTCCATCTTGTTAACATAGCCAATACGAGGTACGTTGTATTTGTCGGCCTGACGCCAAACAGTCTCACTCTGGGGCTCAACGCCACCAACAGCACAGAAAGTAGCCACAGCACCGTCCAACACACGCAACGAACGCTCTACCTCAACGGTAAAGTCAACGTGTCCGGGGGTGTCAATCAGGTTGATCTGATACTGTTTACCTTTGTAGTTCCAGAATGCGGTGGTAGCAGCCGAAGTGATGGTGATACCACGCTCCTGCTCCTGCACCATCCAGTCCATTGTGGCCGAACCATCGTGAGTCTCACCAATCTTGTGAGTCTTACCGGTGTAGAACAGAATTCGCTCGGAAGTAGTGGTCTTACCAGTATCGATGTGCGCCATGATGCCGATGTTACGAGTGTATGTTAAATCTCTTGCCATCTACTTACCTCCCTAGAACCTGAAGTGTGCGAATGCTTTGTTTGCCTCTGCCATACGGTGCATCTCCTCCTTACGTTTGAAGGCAGCACCCTCGTTGTTGTAGGCAGCCAGAATCTCACCACAGAGTTTCTCTGCCATAGATTTACCTGCGCGCTTACGAGAATAAAGGACCAAGTTTTTCATCGAAATCGAAATCTTGCGCTCAGGACGAACCTCCATAGGTACCTGGAAGGTTGCGCCACCGATACGACGGCTCTTAACCTCTACTTGGGGAGTAATGTTCTCCAATGCTTGCTTCCAGACCTCCAAAGGAGCCTTGTCTGCATCCTTCATCTTCTCGCCCACCATATCCAACGCATCGTAGAAAATGGTGTATGCAATACTCTTCTTACCATCCAGCATCAAATTGTTTACAAAGCGGGTAACCATAACGTCACCGAACTTGGGATCTGGAAGTAGAATGTGCTTTTTAGGCTTTGCTTTTCTCATTTTTTCTTAATGTTTAAAATAGTTTCTGTTGTTGAGAGATTACTTTTTGGTTGCTTTGGGACGTTTTGCACCATATTTCGAACGGCGCTGACGACGACCATCTACACCTGCGCTATCCAATGCACCGCGTACCAAGTGGTAACGTACACCGGGGAGGTCTTTTACACGACCACCGCGCACCAAAACGATTGAGTGTTCCTGCAAGTTGTGGCCCTCACCAGGGATGTAGGCATTCACCTCTTTCTGGTTGGTAAGTTTCACACGTGCAACTTTACGCATTGCCGAGTTAGGCTTCTTGGGAGTGGTGGTGTAAACACGCACACACACACCGCGCCTCTGGGGACAAGCGTCAAGGGCGGGAGATTTACTCTTCATCTCCAACTGAACCCTGCCTTTGCGTACTAATTGTTGAATTGTAGGCATTTTAAACTTGTTTAGTCCTTTGTTTTTGTTAAACTTAAATTCTCGTTACCCATTTTTGGGCCTGCAAAGATACGGTTTTTTTTCTTTCCTACAATATATATGGGAAAAATTTCACCCCCTTTTAGGCCGATTTTTCAGCATTTTAGCCCTTTTTCACCCTTTATTGCCATTCTTTTTTCTTATCGTTTTTGCAAAATCATTTGTCCTATTTATCGCCACACGACACAAGCCTACACATTGCACTGCTAATCAATGACTTGCAAAAAACTTTCACAAACATATCAATTTGCCCAACAAATATGTTTATCTTTGTGGCTCATTAGGATAGCAAAAAGAACAAAAGCACAAAAATATGGAATACAACTTCAAGGAATTAGAGGCCAAATGGCAAGCCGAGTGGCAAAAACAGCAGACCTACAAGGTTGAGGTAGACAACTCAAAACCAAAGTTTTACGTCTTGGATATGTTCCCCTACCCTTCGGGAGCAGGTCTGCACGTAGGCCACCCTCTGGGTTACATCGCCTCCGACATCTACTCGCGCTACAAACGCCTCTGTGGCTACAACGTACTCCACCCTATGGGCTACGACGCATTTGGCCTTCCTGCCGAGCAGTATGCAATCCAAACGGGCCAGCACCCTGCCGACACCACCGAGCAGAACATCACACGCTATCGTGGCCAGATGGACAAGATTGGCTTCTCCTACGATTGGTCGCGCGAGGTGCGCACCTGTGAGCCCGAATATTACAAATGGACACAGTGGGCCTTCCTCAAAATGTTCTCCCACTACTACGACAACAACACCGACAAGGCCGAGAAAATCGAAAACCTTGTGGCTCACTTTGCTGCCAAAGGTACCGAGGGTGTAAACGCTGCCTGCACCGAACAGCTCACATTCACAGCCGAGGAGTGGAATTCGTGGGATGAGAAAAAGCAGGAGGAGGTGCTCCAAAACTACCGCCTTGCTTTCCGTGCCGACACAATGGTTAACTGGTGCGCCGAGCTGGGTACCGTGTTGGCCAACGACGAGGTCAAAGATGGACTCTCGGTGAGGGGTGGTTTCCCCGTTGTGCAGCGCAAGATGAAACAGTGGCTGCTGAGAGTTACCGCCTATGCGCCCCGCTTGTTGGAGGGCCTCGACAAACTCGAATGGAGCGAGTCGCTCAAAGAGATTCAGCGCAACTGGATTGGTAAGAGTACCGGTGCACAGGTGTTCTTCGACATCGATGGTAGCGACAAGAAGTTGGAAATTTTCACCACTCGCCCCGACACCATCTACGGTGTTACCTTTATGGTTATCGCCCCCGAGCACGAGTGGGTTAAGGAACTCACTTGCTCCGATGCCCAAACCGACGTAGAGGCCTATTTGGAGGCCACCAAGAAACGCTCGGAGAGGGAACGTATCGCAGAGACCAAACGTGTGAGCGGAGTTTTTACGGGCTCCTACGCAATCAACCCATTTAGCGGCAAGCGTATTCCTATCTATGTGAGCGACTACGTTTTGGCCGGCTATGGTACGGGCGCAATTATGGCCGTACCTGCCCACGACTCTCGCGACTACGCCTTTGCTCGCCACTTCGGCTTGGACATTATCCCCGTGGTCGAGGGTGGCAACATTGAGGTTGAGAGCTACGATGCCAAAGAGGGCAAACTCATCAACTCCGACATCCTCAACGGCCTCGACGTAAAGGAGGCTATCGTGAAGATGTGGGACGAGATTGAGGCTCGCGGACTCGGCAAACGCAAAGTGAACTATCGCCTCAGGGACGCCATTTTCAGCCGCCAGCGTTATTGGGGCGAGCCCTTCCCCGTGTATTATAAGGACGACGTTGCACACCCGCTGTCGGCCGACCAACTGCCCCTCGAGCTGCCCCCCGTGAGCGAGTTTACACCCACCTCGCAAGGCGAGCCCCCATTGGCTCGCGTGGAGAGTTGGCACACCGCCGAGGGTTACCCCTATGAAACAAGCACAATGCCCGGCTTTGCAGGCTCGTCGGCATACTACTTGCGCTATATGGACCCACACAATTCGGAGGCCCTTGTGAGCACCGAGGCCAACAGTTATTGGCGTAATGTGGACCTCTATATTGGTGGTATTGAGCACGCTACGGGCCACCTCATCTACTCCCGTTTCTGGAACAAATTCCTCTACGACTTGGGCGTTATTTGCGAGGACGAGCCTTTCAAAAAGCTCGTAAATCAGGGTATGATTCAGGGCCGCTCGAACTTCGTTTACCGTATCGTTGGCACCAACAAATTTGTGTCGTTGGGCCTGAAAGGCGACTACGAAACACAGGAGATTCACGTTGATGTGAACATTGTGAAGAACGACGTGCTGGACTTGGATGCTTTCCGTGCTTGGAGGCCAGAGTTTAAGGATGCCGAGTTTGTGTTGGAGAACGGAAAATACCTCTGTGGCTGGGCCATTGAGAAGATGAGTAAGAGTATGTTCAACGTGGTCAACCCCGACTATATCGTGGAGAACTACGGAGCCGACACCCTGCGTATGTACGAAATGTTCCTCGGCCCGTTGGAGCAGAGCAAACCTTGGGATACCAATGGTATCGATGGTGTTCACAAATTCCTGCGTAAGTTCTGGGGGCGCTTCTTCGACAAGGAGGGCAACTTCTGCGTGAGCGAGGAGGAGCCAACGGCTGCCGAACTAAAAACCCTCCACAAGACCATCAAGAAGGTGAGGGAGGACATTGAGAACTTCTCGTTCAACACCTCTATTCCCGCCTTTATGATTTGCCTCAACGAGTTGGGTGCTTGCAACAAGAGGGCCATCTTGGAGCCCTTGTGCGTGCTGCTTTCGCCCTTCACTCCCCACATCACCGAGGAGTTGTGGCACCTGCTGGGCAACGAGAACTCCATCTGCTTGGCCTCCTACCCCGAGTTTAATGCCGACTACTTGGTGGAGAACTCCTTTGAGTACCCCGTGTCGTTCAACGGCAAGATGAGGTTCAAGAAGGAGTTGCCATTGGGTATCTCCAATGCCGAGATTGAGGCTGCCGTGCTGGCCGACCCCGCTGCCCAGAAGTGGACCGAGGGTAAGGCCCCCAGGAAGGTCATCATCGTTCCCGGCAAGATTATCAACATCGTGTTGTAGGACAATGCATAATAGTTCGGTGGGGCAATAAAACCCACCGAACTTAGTTTTAGGGATAATCACCCAATATTAACACTCCAACTGTGAAGAAACAATGGACTTTTTGACTCTCCTACTGATTGCCGTGGGGCTTTCGATGGATGCCTTCTCGGTGGCCATTTGCAAGGGGCTTGTTATGCCCAAAGCGACCATTGGCAAATGCTCCATCGTAGGCTTGTGGTTTGGTGGTTTTCAGGCGCTTATGCCCATAGTGGGTTATTTCATCGGCACATCTTTCAGCCACACCATCGAGAGTGTGGACCATTGGGTGGCCTTTGCGCTGCTGGCCCTCATTGGTGCCAATATGATTAAGGAGTCCTTCGAGAAGGTCGAGATGGAGTGTGAGTGCTGCGGAAACAGCAACCCCATTTCGGCAAGAAAAATGTTCCCTATGGCGGTGGCCACGAGTATCGATGCGCTGGCGGTGGGTGTGAGTTTTGCGTTTCTTAATGTGGATATTTGGGGCGCAGCCACGTCCATTGGCATCACAACCTTTGCACTCTCGGTTGTGGGCGTAAAGATTGGCGGTGTGTTTGGCGCACGCTACAAGTCGAAGGCCGAACTTGCGGGCGGTGTTATCCTCATCCTCATTGGCCTAAAAATTCTGCTCGAACACACGGTTTTTGCCTAATGGCAAAACGTCAACCGCCAACCACCAACCACCAACCGACGGCTAATTTTCAATTCTCAATTTTTATCGGTATCTTTGTGAGGTTATACCTCACAAGGAAAATCAACGATGGATAGCAACTTTATTGTTTCGGCTCGCAAGTATCGCCCAATGACCTTCGAATCGGTCATCGGACAGAGCCACATTACCGACACTCTCAAAAACGCCATATCCCGTGGGCAGTTGGCCCACGCATACCTTTTCTGTGGCCCCCGAGGTGTTGGTAAGACCACCTGTGCACGCATCTTCGCCAAGACCATCAACTGTCTGAATCCCACCACCGAAGGCGATGCCTGCGGCGAGTGCGAATCGTGCAGGAGTTTCAACGAGGGCAGGAGTTTTTCGATTCACGAGCTCGATGCCGCCTCCAACAACTCGGTGGAGAACATCAGGGACCTCACGGACCAAGTGAGGGTTCCGCCCCAAGTGGGACAATATAGTGTCTATATCATCGACGAGGTGCATATGCTCTCGCAGGCGGCTTTCAACGCCTTTCTCAAAACCCTTGAAGAGCCACCACACCACGCCATCTTCATCCTCGCAACCACCGAGAAACACAAGATTATCCCCACCATCCTCTCTCGTTGTCAAATCTACGACTTCAACCGCATACGCATTGAGGACACGGTGAGTTACCTCAAATACATCGCAGGCAAGGAGGGTGTGGCATACGACGACGAGTCGCTACACTTGATTGCTCGCAAGGCCGATGGTGGTATGAGGGATGCACTCTCGATGTTCGACAAGGCCGTGTCGTTCTGCGGTGGCACCCTCTCGTTCAAAGAGGTGGCCGCAACGCTCAACGTACTCGACTACGACACATATTTCGGCATCACCCAGCACATCCTCGCCGGCGACTACAAGAGTGCGCTGTTGTTGTTTGACGATGTGCTGAAAAAGGGCTTCTCGGGCCAGACCTTTATGTCGGGACTTGCAAGCCATTTCAGGGACCTCCTGATGTGTAAGGACCCCAGCACGCTACCCCTACTCGAAACAACGGGGTCGGTGTTGGAACGATACAAACAGCAGAGTGCCGTGTGCGACGTTCCATTCTTGTTTGCCGGCATTTCGTTGTTGGGTGCACTCGATGGCGGCTTCCGCACCGCCACCAACCAGAGGCTCCACGTTGAGTTGGGCCTGATGAAGTTGTGTGGCTTGGAGCAAAAAAAAAGCCCTGATGTAACCGCCCCCACGCTCCCTCCACTGATTAAGGAGGGCATACCGGCACCACAGCAGGCTCCACAATCTGCACCGCAACATAGTGCAGCACAGCCCGTTGCACCACAGCAGACATCGCAACCAAGTGTGGCTCCGCAGGCTCCTGTGGCTCCGCAGGCAATGGCGAACCCACAGCCGAACGTGGCGACACAACCCACCCAACCAAGTGTTACTGCCGCCCCCCAAAGTGTGGCCCCCACCCAACCGAGCGCCGCTCCTGCACCCCGAAGTGTATCCTCCATGCAGTCAAGTGCCGCTCCCACACCACGCAAATCACTCTTCGGAGGTGGCTCCATTGCGGCCATAATGAACGGCACTGCACCCCAAGCAGGCGACGAGGAGCCAACCATAACCTATTACGACCCCGAAACGGAGAGCAAAATCACCGCCGGCAGGGAGGAGTTTATGAGCAAGTTGGCGGCCCAATTTCCACGACTCTCCTACGCATTGAAGGGTATGAAGGTGAGTGGACACACCATTTCGGCAACCGTGATGACCGATATGTTGCGCGAGGACATCCTTCGCCACAGTCCGGAGATTACAACCATCCTGCAACGCACCTGTGGTATTGAGGGTGGCATCGTTCTCGACATCAACGTAACCAAGGAGAAGGCTTCCGCTTTGCCCATCAAGACGGAGGACAAAGTGAAATACCTCACAAAAGAAAACCCCGAGTTGCTCAACCTCATCAAGGAACTCGACCTGAACATCGAGTAGGGACGAGTGGGAGCAACCAAACCAATATTGTAACAATTTAACACAGAATAACAAAGTAGAAGATGAATTTTGTAGAAGAACTCAAATGGAGGGGCATGGTACACGATATGATGCCCGGCACAGAGGAACAACTCAACAAGGAGATGACCACGGCCTACCTGGGTATTGACCCCACTGCCGACTCGCTCCACATCGGCCACCTCGTGGGTGTGATGATTCTCAAACACCTCCAAAGGTGTGGCCACAAACCCATCGCTCTGGTGGGCGGTGCTACGGGTATGATTGGCGACCCTTCGGGCAAGTCGCAGGAGCGTAACCTCTTGGACGAGGCCACCCTGCGCCACAATCAGGAGTGCATCAAACAGCAACTCTCCAAACTTATCGACTTCGACAGCGATGCTCCCAACGCTGCTGTTATGGTCAACAACTACGATTGGATGAAGGACTTTTCGTTCCTTGCCTTCATTCGTGATATCGGCAAGCACATCACCGTAAACTATATGATGGCCAAAGACTCCGTTAAGAAACGCTTTAATGGCGAGGGCGACGGTATGTCGTTCACGGAGTTCACCTACCAACTCGTACAGGGCTACGACTTCTTCCACCTCTACGAGGCACACGGCTGTAAGTTGCAGCTCGGCGGTAGCGACCAGTGGGGCAACATCACCACCGGTACCGAGCTTATCCGTCGTAAACTCGGCAAGGACGATGCCTACGCACTCACCTGCCCCCTCATCAAAAAGGCCGATGGTACCAAGTTTGGCAAGACCGAGAGCGGTAATGTGTGGCTCTCGCCCAAATACACCTCGCCCTATAAGTTCTACCAATTCTGGCTCAATGTGAGCGACGAGGATGCCAAGAGCTACATCCGCATCTTCACCCTGCTGGACCGCCAGACTGTGGAGACTCTCATCGCCGAGCACGAGGAGGCACCCCACGAGCGCAAACTCCAAAAGCGACTCGCCAAGGAGGTAACTTGTATGATTCACTCCGAGGAGGAGTATGAGAAGGCCGTAGCTGCCAGCGGTATCCTCTTTGGTGCCAATGCTGCGGAGGCTCTCCACACCATCGACGAGCAGACCTTCTTGCAGGTGTTCGAGGGCGTGCCCCAATTCAAAGTGTCGGCCGAGGAGTTGACCGCGGGTGTAGATTTCCTCTCTCTGTGCGCCGAGAAGAGCAACATCTTCCCCTCGAAGGGCGAACTGCGTAAACTCATCCAGGGTGGTGGTGTGTCGCTCAATAAGGAGAAGGTGGTTGACCCCTATATGGTTGTGGGTGCCGAGCATCTCATCGCCGGCAAATACCTCCTCGTACAGAAGGGTAAAAAGAACTACTATATCATCATTGCCGAGTAGTAATCCGCAACCATAGACAGACAATAGAGGCGAGCCGTGTGGCTCGCCTCTATCATTTAGGAGTATTTACATTAAAAATATTTTATCTCTGTACCTTCAATGGCCGAAATCAAACCATTAGCCAAGGAACTTGCTCCAATGCGCCACAACGCAGGCGTGCACCACTCCTTACCCAAAATCTCCTCGACGATGGTGTAGAACAACGCAGCCTCCTCGGCCGAGCGAATACCGCCCGCAGCCTTGAAGCCCACCTTACGGCCTGTCTTCTCGTAGTAATCACGGATGGCGGTACACATCACCACAGCCGCCTCGGGAGTTGCTGCAACAGGGATTTTACCCGTGGAGGTCTTAACAAAGTCGGCACCGGCAAACATCGACAACAGCGAAGCCTTACGAATCAATTCGGGAGTCTGCAATGCGCCACTCTCGATAATCACCTTAAAGACGGTATCCTCGCCAGCCTCCTCACGCAACATAGCAATCTCGTTGGTCATAGGCTCATAGTCGCCCTCCAACATCTGGCCCACGTTAATCACCACGTCAATCTCGTCGGCACCATTCTCAACAGCCATCGACACCTCCAACATCTTAACCTCTACAAAGGTCTGCGATGCAGGGAAGCCTGCGGCCACACTCGTAACACCAATGTCGGTGCCCTCAACGCCCAGACCTACGGTGTCAACAAAGAGTGGGAATACACAAATCGAAGCCACATTGGGGATATTCGGGAAGTGGGTGTTGAAATCAACAGCCTTCTTCACAAACTTACCCACCGACTCCACCGAGTCCTTCTCGGTGAGGGTTGTGAGGTCGATAGTGCTATAACAGAGCTTATAGACCTCTGCGGTTTGGTTACGCACCGATTTCTGGCGACACTCGGCAACGAATGCTGCCACCTCTTGTTCGCTCATTGCGGGGCCATACTCGGCCAACATTTTGCTATACTCCATATACCTATATATTATATTACGTTTTTCTTGTTGTGATAATGTTCTGCAAGATACAAATTTTTTCTCACATCACAGCAAATCACGCGCCCAAAAAAGCAAATCTGTCATCAAGTGTACCAAAAACAAACAGGGCATCCCATTTGGGACGCCCTGCCTGATGGCCACACAATCTCTTGTGTGCCTATTCTTTCGGTTGATTAAAGCAGACCAACGAGCTCGATGTCGTTTGCAGCCTGAGCCTTCAACTCGGGTTTAGCAGCGATAGCAGCGTTGAGGAATTTGGTAGCCTCAGCGGTGTTACCCTCGCGGTTAGCGATGATAGCACGGAGGTAGTCAGCGTCAGCACCCTTAACCTCTGCGAGAGCAGCCTTAGCAGCAGCGATGTTGTTGTCGCACAACTCTGCAACAGCCAAGTTGTAACCGGTAAGGTTAGCCTTAGCCTCCTGGTAGTTACCCTCTGCCAAAGCGATAGCACCGAGGTGAGCTTTTGCAGCCTCGTTCTGTGCATTGCCAAGAAGTTTCTTAGCAGCCTCGATGTCGCCGGTAGCAAGAGCAGCAGCAGCCTGGTTGTTTACGATAACCTCGCAACCCTCAGCAGCCTTTGCAGCTTTCTCAAACGAAGCCTGTGCAGCCTTAACATCACCCTTGTATACCTGCATTACACCAACGTTGTTGTATGCGCGAGCATCACCGTAGGTTTTAGCAGCCAACTCGTAGATAGCAAGTTTAGCATCAACATCATTGGTGAGGGTAGCAGCGTGGAGCATGTGCTCAACATCAAGTTTGGTGTCGCCTGCGATAGCAGCAGCCAAAATCTCCTCGTCGGTCAAACCTGCGTAGGTTGCATCAACGGTGAAACGAGTGCGACGCAACTGGGGAAGAATCTCCTCTGCCAACACTTTGAATACTGCGGTCATATTCTGGATCTCCTTGTCACGCTCAACGGGCGACTGGTACATCTCAAGAACGTTGAGAATGAGGTCTTTCTCCTCGATGTTGGAGTTCTGAACCAAAGTCTTGAAGCCATCCCAGTCCTCGCCATAGGAAGCGATATCGTAGGTCAAGCCCTCAACACCTTTGAGCTCTTTTGCCATAGCTTTGTGACCGGTTTTGCTACGCTGTGCCGAAAGTTTGTCGTTGAACTTCTCGGGACCATCGGGCGAAGCATAACCACTTGCGTAAATCTTACCAAGGGTTACACGGTCAGCAGTTGCGTTTGCGGCAACAAACTCTTTGAACAGAGCAATCGACTCCTGTTTGAGCTGTGCTTTACGAACTACCGAGCTGTTGATGAGGTAGTGAATCTCAGCCTCAGCCGAAGTGGTCGAGCTACGCTGGAAGTTTGCCTCCAACAAATTGTAGGAACCATTACCGGTGTTTACTGCGTTACCCTCAATCTTGTTGTCAGCAGCATCAGCAGCAGCCTGGCCAATACCTTTTGCAAGGTTCTGGATTGCGCTCACACCCTTTGCAGCAGCGATGGTTGCAACGGGAACAAAGTCTGCGGTCTCTTTGCAATCGTCAAAGCATTTAGCCTCGATGCGGAGCTCGAGAGTACCAACAACTGCCTTGTCCAAGGGGAACACTACATTCTGATTGTAGGAACCACCCTCGAAGCGGCTGATTACTGTGTAGTTTCCTACAACATCCTCACCCTGTACAAACTTGGGAGTACCTGCAACCTCACCACCCTCATACGCCAACACGGGAGTAATCTTCAAGATGGTCTCTTTGTTGAAGTAGTTCTCAGGGAAGCTAACGGTGATGTCAGCAGTTACGTTCGAACCTTTGAGGGTAAGAACCTCGGGAACGCAAGTTACCTGAATCTGGTCCTGCTTCTTCTGCATCTTCTCATAGCACTCGCTACAACCTACCAATACGGCAGCCAACGAAAGCACCAGACCAACTTTTGCAAAATTTTTCATAGTAATTTGTGTGTTAAAAGTTATTATTGTTCTATTTTGTTTGTCTCAAAAATTCTCTTTTTGTCCCACTACGCAGCCCCTCGGGGCTACATAACCGCAGTGGCGCACCCCAACTTTACGTTGGATTTACACCACTACGACTAACAAAAGTAGAAAGTTTTTTTATTCTACACAACTTTTATTCAAAAAAACGGTGTAAAAACCTACTTTTTACCCTCTTTTCGGGGACCACGGTGGTCGTTCCTGCGATCACCCTTGGGACGTGCAGGCCTCTCCTCGGGCTCAACATAACCCTCGGGCTTGGGCAACAGCACCTTCCTCGACAGTTTCAGTTTACCTGTTTTGGGGTCCGAGCCAATGAGTTTAACCTCCAACATATCACCCTCTTTCAGGCCGGTCTCCTCCATTGTCTCGAAGCGTTTGTAGTCAATCTCCGAGATGTGCAACAGAGCGTCCTTACCGGGAAGAATCTCAATAAATGCACCAAAAGCAACAATCGAGCGAATCTTACCATTGTAAACCTCGCCAACCTCGGGAACGGCTACGATGCCATTGATACGAGCCAACGCTGCATCCAAACCGGCCTTGTCAACACCAAAGATGTCAACAATACCCTTGTTGTCCTTCTCGGTGATGGTGATAGTGGTACCAGTGGTCTTCTGGATATCCTGAATAACCTCGCCACCCTTACCAATAACTGCGCCAATCGAATCCTGAGGAATGATAATCTGAACGATGCGGGGTACGAAGGGACGGAAGTCCTCCCTGGGCTCTGCGATGCACTCGGTGAGTTTACCGAGGATGTGCAACCTACCCTGACGAGCCTGCTCCAAAGCCTTGGCCAGAACCTCATACGACAGACCGTCAACCTTGATATCCATCTGGGTTGCAGTGATACCGTCAGCAGTACCGGTAACCTTGAAGTCCATATCGCCCAAGTGGTCCTCATCGCCGAGGATATCCGAAAGGATAGCATACCTCTCGCCCTCCGAGATAAGACCCATTGCGATACCCGACACGGGTTTCTTAATCTTCAAACCGGAGTCCATAAGAGCCAGAGTACCGGCACATACGGTTGCCATCGACGACGAACCGTTCGACTCCAAGATATCGCTCACCACCCTCACTGCATAGGGGTTCTCCTCGCCTACGGGAACCATAGGTTTGAGAGCCCTCCAAGCCAAGTTACCGTGGCCAATCTCCCTACGGGAAAGACCACGCGCAGGCCTTGCCTCGCCGGTCGAGAAGGGAGGGAAGTTGTAGTGCAAAACGAACTGCTCGCTACCCTGAGTGAGCACCTCGTCAATCATCTTCTCATCAAGTTTGGTGCCGAGGGTTACGGTGGTCATAGATTGTGTCTCACCACGGGTGAACACAGCCGAACCGTGAGCGCAGGGCAACACACCAACCTCACACCAGATGGGGCGAATCTCGTCGGTCTTACGGCCATCCAAACGCTTACCCTCGTCGAGAATCATATTGCGCATTGCTTTCTTCATGACCTCGTCGTGGAAGTAGCGGTGAATCATACCCTTCTTCTCTGCCAACTCCTCCTCGGTAAACTGTTCGCAGAACTCAGCCTCCAAAGCCTCGAAAGCCTCGCTACGCTCGTGTTTAGCGGTACCGCTGGTAGCGATTGCGTATGCCTTGTCGTAGGTCTCGGCAACAACTTTTGCCTTCAACTCCTCGTCGTTGACCTCGTGGCAGTACTCCCTCTTGACATCCTTACCAAGCTCTTTTGCCAACTCAATCTGTGCCAAGCACTGGGGTTTGATGGCATCGTGAGCAAACTTGATAGCCTCCAACATCTCGGCCTCACTCACCTCTTTCATCTCACCCTCAACCATAAGGATATTGTCGTAGGTTGCACCAACCATCAGGTCGATGTCAGCCTCTGCATTCTGCTCAAAGGTGGGGTTAATCATCAACTCGCCATTCACCCTTGCAACCCTAACCTCCGAGATGGGGCACTCAAAGGGGATGTCCGACACTGCGAGTGCGGCCGAAGCAGCCAAACCTGCGAGTGCATCGGGCTGAATATCTTTTGCTGCCGAAATGAGGGTTACGTTAACAAACACCTCGGCGTGGTAGTTCGAGGGGAACAAGGGGCGCAAAGCGCGGTCGATGAGCCTCGAAACCAAAATCTCACTGTCGCTGGGCCTTGCCTCACGTTTGAGGAAGCCACCGGGATAGCGACCTGCTGCTGCGTATTTCTCACGGTACTCAACCGAGAGGGGCATAAAGTCGCAATCATCTTTAACATCTTTTGCGGCGCAAACGGTTGCGAGCAACATAGTGTCGCCCTGCTGAACGATAACCGAACCGTCGGCTTGCTTGGCATACTTGCCGGTCGAAATGGTAATCTCACGCTCGTCGTCGAGGCGGATAACCTTCTTTACTTCGTTGTACAACATCTTACTGTTTTCGTTTATTGTTTTCATCCAATTGGTTTTTCTCTTCAAAAGCGAACTCTTTTTGTTGTTTTTCGGGCTCGGAAAAACTCCGAGTTTACATATAATGTAACCCTCTCTTTCGGCCCCGATTCGGCACCCAAAAACACCCCAAAAAAGGCACCCGCTTAACGTAAAGCAAAGGCAAGCCCCACTTTTGGAACATTGCCTTTGCTGTTACTTTTCCTTTCTCCGAGCGATTATTTACGGATACCGAGAGCTTTGATGATAGCCCTGTAACGCTCAATATCTACTCGTTTGAGGTAATCGAGCAACTTACGACGTTTACCAACCAAACGAAGCAAGGCACGCTGTGTGCCGTAGTCGTGGCGGTTCTGTTTCATGTGCTCGGTAAGGTGGTTGATACGGTAGGTAAAAAGTGCTACCTGGCTCTCAGGCGAACCGGTATCCACTTTCGAAGCACCGTACTGGCCGAAAAGCTCCTGCTTTTTCTCTGCATCCAAATAACTCATTGTGCTAAAAATTTTTTGTTATTGTTCCACTTTACGACGAATTTGCCTTATCAAATCTCGCCAAAGCGTGTCGCAAAAGTACGCATAAAATAAAAAATTCAAAATACAAAATACAAAAATTTT
>JAGBGK010000076.1 GCA_017936005.1 Tidjanibacter sp. | reverse complement strand
GTCAGCGAGGTACAACCATAGAATGCCTGCACTCCAATCGAAGTAACGCTGTCGGGAATGGTAATGCTTGTCAGCGAGGAGCAAGCACGGAATGCATCCTCTCCAATCGAAGTAACGCCCTCGGGAATGGTAACACTTGTCAGCGAGGAGCAATAATAGAATGCATCCTCTCCAATCGAAGTAACGCCCTCGGGAATGGTAATGCTTGTCAGCGAGGAGCAACGATAGAATGCATTATCTCCAATCTCAGTAACGCTGTCGGGAATGGTAACACTTGTCAGCGAGGTACAACCACGGAATGCTTCATATCCAATCGAAGTGACGCCATCGGGAATAGTAACACTTGTCAGCGAGGAGCAATCATTGAATGCCCAATCTCCAATCTCAGTAACGCTGTCGGGGATGGTAATGCTTGTCAGCGAGGAGCAATCACGGAATGCATCCTCTCCAATCGAAGTAACGCCCTCGGGAATGGTAACAGAGGTTGCATCGAGCTTGCAATCCACAGCAATTGTGCCATTTATACACAAACCATCCTCTTGAATAATATCATATACATTGGCACCCCAATAATTATTTGCTGCGGCATCCAATGAAGAATTATTAATAAATTTATCTTTTGCAATGTAGCAACCTATGAATGCCTTAACTCCAATTTTAGTAACGCCATTGCCAATGGTAACACTTGTCAGCGAGTCGCAATAAGAGAATGCACTATTTACAATCGAAGTGACACTGTCGGGAATGGTAATACTTGTCAGCGATGAGCAAGAATTGAATGCAGAATTTCCAATCTCAATAACGCTGTTGGGAATAGTAACACTTGTCAGCGAGGTGCAATTACGAAATGCGTTATTTCCAATCGAGGTGATGGTGTCATCGAAGGTGAGGACACCCTGTCCCTCCTCGTAGGTGTTCGAAACAAGGATTGCACCAAAGGCAGCAGGCTCGGTATTGTTGGGGAAGAGTTTTTTGCCATCGGAGGTGGTGTAGTAAATCTTGTTACCCTCGGCCGAGGTGTCGCCGCTACCGCTACCACTACCCAACGGAATAACAACCACGGTGCCATCGGCAAGAGTGAAAGTCACATCGGTGGTGCCCACAACAACCTCAGCAAAGAATGAGTCGCCATCTTCACCGTCCTCGCCCTTGTCGCCCTTGTCACCTTTGTCGCCATCTTTACCATTTTTGATGGTTGCGGTGGTGCCGTCCGAGAAGGTGATGGTGTAGCCATCGGTGTTTTGGACAATGTTGGTAATGGTGAGTTTGTTGGCCAGAGCATCGAGGAGCGTCTGCTGGGCGTCTATCTGCGCCTGCATCTCGTCGTCTTCTTCCTCCATTTCGGCTTGCTCTTTCTCCATTTCGGCAATCTTGTCCAAAATTGCGCTGTCGTCGTAGAAGTAGCCAACCATCAGCCCCAAAGTCAGTGTGACAAGAAGTAGTAATAGTTTTTTCATAGTGTATAAATATTCGGTTTGTAGTTGTAACTATTTATGTATTAATAAAATACCCCCCCCCACGTGGCTCGGGAGGGGTATTTTGTACCCTTATATCGAACTCGCGTTCATCTTCTATGTCAGTCGTTTGTCACCACAAAAATAGCGATAATTTCGCAAACAGCAACACTCTGCGGGGGTGTCTAAGTGTAGAGTTTTATTTCTTCGCTGTGGGTACCTTGAAGATAACCACAAGGCACCCCACAAGGCCTGCTGTGGCTACAATCCAATCGACCACCCTATTGGAGATGAAAAAGTGGATGGAGCAGGCAACCATTGTAGCCATCAGCACCACAACCCACACCTTCGCACGTGGGCGCATACCTCCACGCTCGTTATACGCTTTGATGTAATTACCCAGCCACGAGTCCAGTAGGCGTTGTTGTAGTTTGGGCGAAGAGTGGTAGAAGAGCCACGAGGCCGCCAGCAGTAGTGGGGTGGTGGGCAGGCCCGGCAGGACAACTCCCGCCGCACCCAACATCACACACAGCACTCCCACTATAATATAAATGTGTCTTTGCATCGGTGTCCGCTAAACTACACGGTTGACTTCGCCAATGGAGAGGTACCAAAGGTAGCCCTTCACACTCTCATAGCCCATCTGGCGGAGCAGTGTGGCATAGAGCTCTATCTGCTCGACGTGTTTGTCCGACTGATTGAGTCCAAATTTATAGTCCATAACCACGGCCTCCTTGCCACGCACCATAACTCTGTCGGGGCGGTGGAAGCGACCATTGGCGATAATCTCCCTCTCAACGAAAACCTCCTCCCAAGAGCCGTCAAACCAACCCTTTACCTCCTCGTTTGTCATCGCACGCGCAATGTTGCTCCTGAGGGTTACGGCATCGTTGTCCGAAATCTCACCACTACCTGCCAATTCGCCAATACGCCTCTCGGCATCTGCAAGCGTAGCCGACTCCTCAAAGACTTTGTGCATCAAGGTGCCCATATCTTTTGGGGAAAGCAAATCGCCACTACTATCCTTGTCGTAGCGTTGGTGGTTGTAGCTCACGGCCAACTTACCCTTCGGGGAGTGGGTGCTGAATAGACTTGGCTGTGATTGCTTTGTTTGCTCGGGAATATAGTCGCACGGGGTGCCAAATCCAAATGTAGTTTCGTCGCCCAAATAGGATGTGAAAATCCTACCTACGGAGTTCTTGTCGGCCCTACGCCTATCTACCATAATGTGCAACTCCTCCACAGCCCTCGTAAGGGCCACATAGAGTGTGTTGAGCGAATCGATGGATGTGAGGGTTTGCTCGGTGTAGTATGCGTGTGAGAATTCCGATGCTCCCAACTTCTCCGAAGGTGACACAGGAAATCGCCCTATCTTGTCGGCGAAGGGGGCGTTGGGGGTGGCCCACAGAATGGAACGGAAGTCGGCAACGGTGGACCAATGGCAATAGGGGAGTATGACCACATTGTAGGCAAGTCCCTTCGATTTGTGGATGGTGGCGATGGTTATGGCATTTGCACCTTGTGGAAGCGCAATGTACTCCTTGTAGCCACACTCGTTCCACCACTGTAAGAACAGCGCAGCATCGGCAATCTTTCGACTGCAATAGCCTATGATTTGGTTGTGGAAAGCCTGTATGTAGGGGACCTCGTCGGGTGTGCAGCACTGTGTGTGGTGCAGTAGAATTTCGTTGAAAATCTCCTCCGGTTGCATCAGTGCAAGCGAGCTGAGCCAGCTGGACTCTTCCTCCGATGGTTGAACCTCAAAGGGGGCATTGAGGTATTTGTTGTAGGTGGCCAAACTGATGCGGTCTTTGGGGTTGATAGCGATGCTCATACACGCCACCATAAAACGAACCGTAGAGGAAGAACCTATTTCGAGCGCATCTTGGGTTACTACGTCAAATATGTATTTCTCGTAGCCTGGGGTGGTCTTTGCGCCAAGGAGCATCTCGGCGATGCGCTTGGCCTCCTTGTTGGAACGCACCAAAATGGCAATATCCTTTGCACGATAGCCTCTGTCTTGCAACTCGCAAATGCGAGACAAAATCGGGTGGGTTTCAACTTGTGTTTTCTCTTTTTCTACCGTTTCCTGTTTGTCTGTGTTGCTGTTATCCTTTTTGTCTTGCTCGTAGATTGTGATGCTCACATATCCCTTACCACTCTTATCGTTGGACTTTTGGCCCACAATGTCGCCTTCCGATTTGGGGAAGAAATCGGTGTATGCATCCGCCACATATTCGTTGAGTTTCTCTTTTAATTCGGGTGATAGGTGCCCACTTTGATGTGCCTCTTGGAGCATAGTACCCACCTTCTGGCTCAACCATCCAATGGCGTGCACCATCATATTGTTGTTGAACTCCACGACTTTTTCGCGACTACGGAAATTGTAGGGCAATGAGGAGGTCCTCACTTGTTCAAAGTCGCGTTGTACGCCGTGTGATAGCAGACTCCAATCGCCACCTCGCCAACGATAGATGGATTGTTTTACATCTCCAACCAACATCACAGGTGCCTCGTCGCTCTGTGATACGGCATTTTGCAACAAAGGAACGAAGTTGCTCCATTGGACGGTGCTGGTGTCCTGAAACTCATCAATCATAAAGTGGGAGTATCGATTGCCCGACCTTTCGTATATGAACGGAGTGTCGTTATTCGATATGAGCTTACTGATGAGGTCGTTTACGTCGGTAATGGGTAATATCTCCTCCTTGTCACAAATCTCTCGCATCGACTCTTGAAGGTCGGCGAGTAATGCAAAGTCACGATAGAACTTCGATAGTATGGTGGCAGTGTTTTCGGCTTTTTCCACCTGTGGATAGGCATCGCAAATCTCTTGTAGCGCTTTGTGAAGGTCGCCTTTGAGAGGGTCGATAATGTGTGCTTTGGTGGAGGTCTTGGTGTACCATTCGTCCTTGTAGAGAGCATTGAGTACGGTGGTGGTTGGCTTGTCCATTTTGCCGGCAGCAATCTTCTGGACGTAGGCCGCCACACTACTATTGGCGTTCTTGAAATCACTTGCCAACAGCGCATTATCATCCATTATCTTAATGAAAGATTTAGCGCTATCCATTAGTGCTTTGGCAGCCGCATCAGCCCTCTTGAACGACTCGCTAACGATTTGACGTAACAGTGGTTTGTCGGTCGATTCAATCTTGGCTTTGCGATACTCCTCTTTGAAAAGTTCTTTGCCCAACACAGTGAGGCCTTTGCGGATATCCCACCCTTCGCCACTATCGATTTTCTCGCCAATGAAGTCGAGCACCCAACTGCGAAGGTCGCTTCGCTGGCTCTCCGAGAGTTTGTCCAACAGATTGTCGGCAGCCCTTGCGAGTAGAGAGTCGGTTTCGAGTTCGAGATTGAAATTGAGGTCCACATCGAGCTCCTTAATGAAGGCTCTCATCACACGTTGGAAAAACTTATCGATGGTCATCACCGCAAAGTTGTTGTAGTCGTGGAGGATGAGGTTACGAGCTTCGGCAGCGTGGGCACGAATGGTGTCGCTGTCGAGTTCTGTATCCTTCAACAACATTTTCTCGAACTCCTCGTTTTCGCCCGTGGCCAATTTGTGGAGTTTTTCGATAATGCGCTCTTTTAGCTCATCGGTGGCCTTGTTTGTGAATGTAACGGCCAGGATGTGTCGGTATATGTATGGATTAGTAATGAGCGTACGGATGTAGCGATAGGCCATATTGTAGGTCTTGCCACTACCTGCCGATGCGCTGACTATGTCTATGACTCCCATTGGACGATTCGTTTTTGAATAATATCTGTGTAAAGGTAGTGCTTTTTGAGAGAATCTGAAAAAAAAGTTGTACATTTGAGCATGAAAAAATTTCTTTATAGTGTAGCCGAGGATTTGTGGAAACGGTATGGGGAGGGTATTTCTGACCTCACTATTCTGTTGCCCAACAATCGTTCTAGGGTTTTTCTAGTTGATGCACTATGTACTATTGCCGGCAGACCTATATGGGGACCGGCATATATGTCTGTGGATCAATTGATGTGTGTGGCATCGGGGTTGACTCGCGTGGATTCCATATTAGCCATTACCGAACTTTATAAAATCTATTCCAAATACCACTCGAAGGAGAACTTCGATACTTTCTACCATTGGGGAGAAGTTATAATTAATGACTTTGATGCGGTCGATAAGTACCTTGTGGATGCACAGACACTCTTTACTAACATTGCCGACTTGAAGGCTCTTTCGCGTGATGCGTCCTATTTGACGGAGGAGCAGGTGGAGGCTATCCAACGATTCTGTGCCACCTTCTCGGCCGATAAGGAACCCACTGTGCACCAGCGCAAGTTCTTGACTATTTGGGATTCGCTGTGGAATATCTACTCGGAATATACATCCCTGCTGGCAAGCCGAGGGGTGGGTTACTCGGGTATGATTTATCGCCGTGCGGCAGAGCGAATTGGTGAGGATGCGGACGTTGTTGGCAAGGGACAATATGTGGTTGTGGGTTTTAATGCACTGTCAGCCTCTGAAAAGGTGCTGTTCGATGCGCTCAAAAATCGCTACGAGGCCGACTTTTATTGGGATTACGATAGCTACTACACCACCAACGAAGGTCAGGAAGCAGGACTCTTCGTGCGTGAAAATATGCGCCGCTATCCCGCGCCGGCAACTTTTAGACTCGAAGATTGTTTCCGACAGCCCAAGCAGATTAACGTAATCTCTGCAGCGTCGGACTCCCTGCAATGTAAATATGCCACCGAGTTTATCGAAAGTGTGGGCAAGGTTGATAAGCACACTGCCATTGTGTTGACCGACGAGAGCCTTCTCTCTCCATTGCTCTACTCCCTACCCAATAGTGTCGGAGGGGAAGATGTGGAGTATAACGTGACGATGGGATATCCGTTGAAGACAACCTTGACGTATAGTTTCGTGGAGCGCTTGTTGCAACTCCAACAGAGGGCAAGGTTGCAGAAAAACGGCAATATATCGTTTTATCATTCCGACGTGGAGGGACTTCTCTCTCACCCATTCCTGATGGCGGTGGATGCAGCAGGGTGCGCCGAGTTGCGCCAACGTATCATTAAACAGGGGCGTGTTTATGTCTCAACAGAACTCTTCGAGCAGCTTTGTGATACCCTCAAAGCAATCTTTATCATCCACTCCGATTGGCACGAAATGGGTGTCTATTTGGAGGATGTTATGAGGTCTGTAATGAAGGTGGAGGTGGCCTCGGAGGATAAAAATAGTCGCGCCCTGCGTAGAGAGTGCTTTGGCATTGTGTTGGAGGCAGTAGGCAAGACCACACAAGCCCTCGAAGGATGTGGCGTGGACCTCTCGTTTAATACCTACACTTCACTCCTGCGCCGAGTGTTGCAGGGTGTTCGCATACCCTACAAGGGTGAACCATTGAGTGGTGTGCAGGTTATGGGTATTCTTGAGACACGAAACCTCGATTTCGACAACGTTCTGCTGCTTTCGATGAACGACGATAATTTTCCGTCGGGACGAATCAACGACATATCGTTCATTCCCTACAACCTACGCTTTGGCTATGGATTGCCTACAAGCAAAGAGAGTGAGGGAGTCTACGCCTACTACTTCTACCGCCTTATTCAGAGGGCTTCGAGGGTGGATATGACATATTGCTCGGTGGGTAACGAACGCTCGTCGGCCGAGCAAAGCCGATATATTTATCAGCTCGATTTGGAGAGCCCGCACAAATTGAATCGTGTGGACAAAGGGCTCAACGTAAACCTCTCCTCGGAGGAGGCGATGAGGGTGGAAAAGAGTCGAGAGGTGATGAGGCGATTGGAACGATACCTGAAAGGTGGCGATAGGACACTGTCGCCTTCGACCTTCAACAACTATCTCGACTGCACGTTGAAGTTCTATTTCAAGGCCATTGCGGGTATCAAACCCGAGGAGGAGATTGATGAGGATATTGACACATCGCTGTTTGGTAGTATTTTCCATCGTGCGATGGAGTATCTCTACACTCCGCTCAAAAGGGTGAAGAATCCGCAAAAACAGATTGCCGAACTCATCGGCTCGGATAAGGTACACAAAGCTGTTGTGGATGCCTTTACGAGCGACTATTTTGCGGGAGAAGAGGTGCCTGAGAGTAACTATGGCGGTAAATTGATTGTAGCGTGTGATACTATTGAAAAGTATATCAACAACTGCGTACTGCCCTACGATGCTGCCCGTGTGGAGCCCTATGAGATTCTCGAATTGGAGTACCCGATGGAGTGCGCCTTCGACTTTGGCGACAAAAGCATTGTCTTCGGAGGAACCTCAGATAGGCTCGATTTGGTTGATGGTAGAGTGAGAATCATCGACTATAAAACCGGACAAATACACCTCGGCTTTGCAGGCGTGGCTTCGCTTTTTGCACGAGACGGAAGTAAGTCGGTTGGTGCAGTAACACAAACACTCATCTACTCGATGATGACCGAAAGAGCACAACGAGAGGGAAAACTTACGGATGGGTGTGGTGCAACTCCTTCGCTATACTATGTGAGGTATATGAACAATCCGGACTACTCGCCGCTGCTGAACGAGGAGATTAAGATTGAAGGCAAGAGGGGAGTGACCCTGGAACAAGTGAGGACCTATGCCGACTATGCCGAGAGTTTCGAGGAGGCTTTGGCCGATACACTCACAGAATTGTTTGATGAGAGGGTCCCATTCAAGGCGACCGATAACGTGTCAAATTGTGCAATGTGCGACTTTGCAAAATTGTGTAATCGCAAATAATACAAGTAACTATAATAAAACTGAAAACAATGGAAAAATACTCTATTCACCCCAATCCGCTGGTGAAATTTCTGAAAAAAGAACCAAAAGATTTCACCAAAGCCGACCTTGTTAACTTCATCGTGGCTAATGGTATTGAGATGGTCAACTTCCGTTATGCAGCAGCCGATGGTAGGCTCAAAACTCTCAACTTCATCATCAATGACCTCAACTACCTCGACACCATTCTGACCTATGGCGAGAGGGTTGATGGTTCGAGCCTCTTCCCCAACTTTGTGCAGGCAGGAGCCAGCGACCTCTATGTTGTGCCACGCTATCGCACCGCCTTTGTCAATCCTTTTAGCGAGATTCCCACGCTGGACATTCTGTGTGGCTACTACGACAAGGATGGGCAGCCCTTTGCTTCGGCTCCCGACCAAGCACTCCACCGTGCCCACAACGAGTTTAAGAAACTTACGGGTATGGAGTTCCACGCTATGGGCGAGTTGGAATACTACGTTGTCAGCGAGGCCGACGATCTCTATGTTACTCCTGACCAGAGAGGCTACCACGAGAGTGGCCCATTCTGTAAGTGGGGCGATATGCGCCGCGAGGCTATGAAGGCTATTGCCGAGGCGGGTGGTAAGATTAAGTATGGCCACAGCGAGGTGGGTAACTTTGCGGTGGATGGACTGATGTATGAACAGAACGAGATTGAGTTTCTGCCTGTGGATGTTGAGGAGGCAGCCGACCAACTACTCATTGCAAAATGGATTCTTCGTGAGATGGCCTACCGCTATGGTGTAAACCTCACATTTGCTCCCAAAATCACTGTGGGTAAGGCTGGTAGTGGTATGCATATCCACACCAAGGTCGTTAAGGATGGCCAGAATATGTACCTCGCTGATGGTAAACTGACCGATGTGGCCAAGACTGTCATTGCGGGTATTCTCGATGCTGCTGATGCGCTCACCGCCTTTGGTAATACCAACCCTACCTCATACCTGCGACTTGTGCCTCACCAGGAGGCACCCACCAACATCTGCTGGGGCGATAGGAATCGCTCGGTGCTTGTGAGGGTACCGCTGGGCTGGACTACGGGTGCCGGCGAGATGATTAAGAACGCCAATCCTACCGAACAAGGTGAGGTGCTGCCACCGAAGGATAAGCAGACCGTGGAGTTCCGCTGCCCCGACGGCTCGGCCGATGTCTATTTGCTGCTGGCAGGTTTGGTCGCAGCTGCACGCCACGGCTTCGAGATGGAGAACGCTGTGGAGTATGCCGAGGAACGATATGTGGGGGTGAATATCTTTGAGGAGGAGCATAAGGCTGTGGCCGAACGACTCGCCCACCTGCCCGATAGCTGTGCTATGTCTGCCGATGCGTTGGAAGCAAAGAGGGCTATCTTTGAGAGTAAGGGCGTGTTTAGCGCGAGCCTCATCGACGGCTGGGCCAAGATGTTGCGTGCCCACAATGATGCTAACCTGCGCGAGGAGTTGGCCGCTAATCCCGAACTTATTAAAGAACTTGTTGCCAAGTTCCTCAATGTGGGTTAATCCCCTCAAAGGACGCGTGACGTACTAATGGCGCAAACTCGGTCTATTCGGATGCAGTAACTAGTGTTTAATGCCGTAAGCACAACGAGAGGTGTGAAAGTGAAGATAGAGAAGATGAAAAGTATTTGTTTGAGATGTTTGATGGTGGTGTGTGCTACCCTCGTTACATCTGCACTCGTGGCGCAAACCTATATCCCCACGGAGGCTGATTCGTTGGCTTTTGTTAATGCAGAGTGGAAAACGCTCTACGACAAGGATGGATTGACGGCCAAGTGGGCACAAATGAAGATGTTTGACTCCATGCAGAGTATATCGGTGGTGGAGTACCCGCAGAGCCGATACAAGACCGAAATCGTCCAAGTGGGGGAGGGGGAGCGTATTCGTACCTCAGACCTTGCGGTACGTCATGGTGCAACCGCTGCTATCAATGCCGGCTACTTCATTGTAAAGACTGTTCGCCCATCGACCTATCTTCGACTTGATGGCGAGGAAGTTGCCCTTGGGAAACGAAGCGAGGACTATCGTGTGAATGGCGTATTGGCTGTTGAGCCTATGGATATATTTTCACACGAACACGCCACTTGTCCCGAGATAGGCTCCGAATATGCAAACCTGCTTGCCACCGGCCCGATGTTGATGGAGATGGGACGTGTGATTGCCCATGACAATGCTCAGGGCTATGGAATGCAACAACGTCATCCTCGTAGTTTTATCGGCTACAAGAAGAATGGTAATGTGGTGATGGTAACGGTTGATGGACGACATCCCGGCCAGGCTGATGGCGAGAATCTCACCGAGATGAGTTTCATTTCTAGAATACTCGGTATGGATGAGTCGATAAACCTCGACGGCGGTGGCTCGGCCACACTGTGGGTTGAAGGTTATGGAGTGTGCAATCACCCATCCGATAATAAGAAATTCGACCACGAAGGTGAACGCATTGTTACGAATGCAATTGTTGCAGTGAAACGTAACTTTTGGCAACGCTTGTGGTTTGTGATTTGTCATTAACTACCACGGAGATAGAACCTTTAAATAAGACGCTAAAATGCGCCGTTATAGGAGTGTTTAGCCAACGATAAATTTCATTATACATCCCGCATCCAATCAGTACCTGCCGATTGAGTGCGGGATGTGTAACATTCTGCGCTCCCCCCCTAAAATACTCACAACAAAAAAGGCAGTCATTTCTGACTGCCTTCGTTGCTGCGCTCCCTCTGGGGCTTCGTTTTATGGGCTCTGTGTGCGTGTAAGGGCGATTTTTACCTTCTTCTTCACACTTTCTTCAAGCGATTTTCGAACTTAAAATGAGTCTAAAATATTGAGTTTTTCAGTGATGATATTCTTGTATTTACCCTTCATTTCATAGTGTATGTATTACTGTCTTATACTATATTCTTATACTCATTGTACATTTCAGCAAATCGATGTACAAGCAATTTGCTGAAAATAACACACCCTCTGCTCATATCAGCAAATACCAAAATCTTCCATCCCCGGCTCTCTTCAAACCTTTTCCCAACAACCTTCCTACTCTTAAAGTATAAACCTAGTTGGGCATAACATCCCAGCCATTGTGTATAGAATGATGTGGCACAATTTTGGGAATATAATGATAGATACTTACAAATTTCCGATATGAAACAGAACGATAAAAAACATCTAACAGCCGAGAATGGCCGCCCCATTGCCGACAATCAGAACACTCAGACCGCAGGGATTCGAGGCCCTGTAACGCTGCAAGACCCTTGGTTTACAGAAAAACTCGCCCACTTTGACCGCGAGGTAATTCCCGAGCGTCGTATGCACGCCAAAGGGTCGGGGGCGTATGGCACATTCACCGTTACGCACGACATTTCCAAGTACACGCGCGCCTCGATTTTCTCCGAGGTAGGCAAGAAAACCGACTGTTTTGTCCGTTTCTCGACCGTGGCGGGCGAGCGAGGTGCTG
>JAGBGK010000075.1 GCA_017936005.1 Tidjanibacter sp. | reverse complement strand
GAAAATTGAAGCAAATGCGAGTAAGCGAGAGCAGAGGCCACTTGTGGACTATGCCGAGCGGGAGCATTTTAGAGCAAGCGAAGCTTGGTCAATTGAGGCTAACGGCTAATGGCTAACGGCTAACGGCTAACGGCTAAAAAAACTCTCGGGTATGAAAAACGATACCCGAGAGTTTTTTGTTTGACGGTCGACGGTTGACGGTCGACGGTTGACGTTAAAAAACACAGAGAGTGCGGCAAATGCAAGGCACACAAGAAAACCATCTCCGCAGTTTACTAAACGTAAATGAGGAGATGGTTTATCGCAGTGTAACACCGCAGTTGCCGTGCTATATGTGTTTTTGTGGCAGTTGCCGTGCTATATGTGTTTTTGCAGGAATTGTTTGATGGCCTCGGCCGTCGCCTCCGGCTCCTCAAAGAAGCCCATATGTCCCGAATTTTCGAGCCATACAACCTCCGCCTGCGGGTGGTTGGCAACCATCTCCTCGGCCCTTTCGAGGGGGATGTAATTATCCTTCTTACCGAGTATAAATAGCTGTGGCAGAGTGCTCTTTTGGAGCAGCTCGTTGCTATCCACCCTCGCCTTCATACCCTTCAAAAGTGCCGTAACACCCTCCGGCTCGGTAACATAAATCTGCTCCTCCAAGAAGGCAATCTCGTCCCTCATACGGCGTAGGTTGTCGGTAGCAAACCCATTGGGTGCCGTCTGCGCCAAGAGGTCCTTGTGGCCCTTCTCAACGAGCGCAATCTCGCGGTCCCTATCGGCCTTCTTATCCTCGCTATCGGGGTTGGGCGTGGAACTCAACAGCACAACACCATTGAGCCTCTCGGGGAACATACGCAGCGTTTGGAGCGCAACGTAACCACCCATCGAGTGGCCCACAATGGTAGCCTTCGCAATCTCCAACTCGTCCAACACACCGGCAACAGTGGTGGCCAAAAACTCCATAGTGTGCACCTCGCCCATCACCTGCGAAATACCGTGGCCGGGAATATCCATCGCCACCACTCGGTAGTCGGGCGTGAGGAACTTCTGAAAATCCTCCCACACGTCCAGACTTTCGAGGTAGCCGTGGAGCAACAAAACACACTTTTCACCTTTGAGTGTGTCGGTGATGCGCAGTGCGCAACCGTTTGATATAATGAATTTTTCCATAGTTTTTCTCTAATTGAGCCTCAACTCCTCTGTCGTTCTAATCCGGCTTCAACTCCCTCTGCCCTACTCGGCAAAGAACATCTTACGCAGGTTGTCCACCTCGTCCAACTCCTCCCAACCGAAGAATTTGAGTGTTTTGGTGGTGGTGCGACCGTTACGTTTCACCTCCACCTCTTCGGTGTAGGGCCTACGTCCGAAGTGACCATAGGAGGCTGTGGGCTCGAAGATGGGGTTGGTGAGGCCAAACCTCTTCACGATAGCCGCAGGGCGCAGGTCGAAGGCTGCCGCAACAGCCTCGGCAATCTCCGCATCGGAGGCCGCAACGTGCGAGGTGCCATAGGTGTCCACAAAGATACTGATGGGCCTCGAAAGACCAATGGCATAGGAGAGCTGCACCAACATACGGTCGGCCACACCTGCGGCCACCATATTCTTGGCAATGTGGCGTGCAGCATAGGCTGCCGAACGGTCCACCTTCGAGGAGTCCTTACCCGAGAAAGCACCGCCACCGTGTGCGCCACGGCCACCATAGGTGTCAACAATAATCTTCCTACCCGTCAGGCCGGTATCGCCGTGGGGGCCACCGATAACGAACTTACCTGTGGGGTTGACGTAGAGGATATAATCGTCGTCAATCAACTCCGCCAACTTATCGCCAGCCCTCTCCAAACGTGCCTTCACACGGGGGATGAGTATGTTGCGCACATCGTCGGCAATGATGCGCTGGCAATCCTCGAAGTCGTCGTGCTGGGTGCTGACAACAATGGTATGCACCCTCAGGGGCTCCCAATTGTCGCCATATTCGATGGTTACCTGACTCTTGGAGTCGGGACGCAGGTAGCGCATAACCTCGCCCTCCCTGCGGATGGCGGCCAACTCTTTGAGCAATACGTGCGAAAGGATGAGCGTTGCGGGCATCAACTCACGGGTCTCGTTGCAAGCATAGCCGAACATAATACCCTGGTCGCCTGCACCCTGCTCCTCCTCAACCTCTCTCACTACGCCTTGGTTGATGTCGCCCGACTGCTCGTGGATGGCCGAGAGAATACCGCACGAAGCACCGTCGAACTGATACTCGCTCTTGTTGTAGCCAATCTGGTTGATAACCCTGCGTGCGATGCCCTGAATGTCGACGTATGCGTCCGAGCGCACCTCACCCGACACCACCACAAGACCTGTGGTGCAGAGGGTTTCACACGCCACCTTGCTGGCAGCATCGTTGCGTAAAAATTCGTCAAGAATAGCGTCGGAAATCTGGTCCGCCACTTTGTCGGGGTGTCCTTCGGATACCGACTCCGATGTAAACAAAAATGCCATATCTAAATAAATTGAAAATGGAAAATTGACGAAATAAATTTCATCTAAAATGCTCTCGCTCGGCAGAGTCTGCGAGCAGCATCTGCGCTCGCTTAATCGCATTTGCGAAAATGGAAAATTACTCCAACAATCAATTCCACATTAAACTTCCGTTTCTTTTTTGGGGAGGGGTTTGGGAGAGGATAAGCGGGGCAACACAACGCCCCAACTCATTGCCTTTTAGCACTTTTTGCCGACATTAACCCGTTCGGGACCGAGAGTAGGCAGGGCCATAACACTCCCCCTCTCTCTCCCTCTCTGCGTGGTCGGCGTGGTTTGCAAGCAGCCAAATCACTTCCACGCCGCAAAAGTACTCATAAAAATTGAGAATTGAGAATTGAGAACAAGAGAATTTTCAAAAAAGTACAAAAAAAGTGCCCGACTTTTCAGTCGAGCACTCGCAAGTTTGCTCCTTGGTGGGGCAAACTATTTAACCGTGTTAACAATTTTCTCGAATGCCTGGGGGTGATTCATCGCGAGGTCGGCGAGAACCTTACGGTTCATCTCGATACCCTTTGCGTGGCACTTACCCATAAACTCCGAATAGGTCAAACCGTGCATGCGGGCAGCAGCGTTGATACGCTGAATCCACAAGCTACGATAGTTCCTCTTCTTCTCTTTGCGGTTGCGGTATGCAAACTGCAAACCTTTCTCGACAGTGTTTTTAGCAACTGTCCATACGTTTCCCCTTGAACCAAAGTTACCCTTGGCAAGTTTTAAAACTTTTTTCCTGCGAGCTCTCGATGCTACAGCATTTACTGATCTTGGCATAAAATTTTGAAAAGTTTTAATCGAAAGATTAGCGGTGAGGTTCTCCCCCACTCTTCGGGGCTAATTCTCTCTTTGGTTAAACAATTACTCTACGGGTTAAACAATCGGGTGATTATTTAACGAGGAGTTTGCGCAATTTGGCTGCATCGGCGGGAGTAACGATTGCCGAGTAGTCCAAGTTACGTTTGCGTTTGGTAGATTTTTTGGTGAGGATGTGGCTGTGGTAAGCGTGTTTCCTCTTGATTTTTCCTGTGCCGGTGAAATCAAAACGCTTCTTTGCGCCGGCGTTAGTTTTCATTTTTGGCATTTTCGATAAAATTTTAATTGGTTAAACAGCCCGCAAATATACACATAAAATTGAAAATTATTGATTTTTAGGTAAATTTAGGTGGGCCAAGAAGAGCAGAAAGGGCAGAAAGAGCAGAAAGAGCAGGAAGGGCAGAAAGGGAGTGTAGGGAGTGTAGGGAGTGTAGGGAGATTAAGGAATTGCAAGTGCCTTATCCCTAAACTCCCAAAATTCCCTAACTTCTCTAACCTCCCTAAAAAGCTAATGGCTAACGGCTAATGGCTAACAACTAACAGCTAGTCGCTCTACAAAACACACAAGGTTTTGCTTTTGACAAAAATTTATTATTTTTGTATCGGAGAAATGTGGCACAACAAGGACGCACACACCTTTGGTGCCAACGTAAAAGCATAGTATATAGACACTAAACCTTCTGACAATGCAGGTTGACGTAGAGAAAGTTTTGGCCGACAAAGCACCAAAACTCGCAAAAAAGTTGCCACGATTTTTAATCAACTGCCTGAAAAAAATCGTGCACCAAGACGAGATTAACCAGATTATGGCCTCCTATGGCGAGATGAAGCCCTATGAGTTCATACACAACGCTCTCGAATTTATGGGCGTATCGTGGCACATCAAGGGTATGGACAAGCTCCCAAAAGATGGTCGTTATCTCTTCGCATCCAACCACCCCTTTGGCGGTATGGACGGTATCATACTCGCATCCGAGGTTATCGCACACTTGGGCGACGTTCGCTCCATCAGCAACGATATCCTGATGGTCTTGGAACCTTTGGCCCCCATCCTATTACCCATCAACAAGCACGGTGCGCAATCGAGGGTGGCAGCCGAGATTTATGAGAATACCTTTGCGAGCGATATGCCCATCCAGACATTCCCCGCAGGACTCTGTTCGAGGCGCATCAAGGGCGAGATTACCGACTTGGAGTGGAAGACCAACTTCACCAAAAAGGCCATTCAGCACAACCGTATGGTTGTTCCCGTACACTTTGAAGGCCGCCTGAGCAACCGTTTCTACAACATCTATTCCTTCCGTAAATTCTTCGGTATCAAGGCCAACATCGAGATGCTCTACCTTGTGGACGAGATGTTCCGCCAGAGAGGTAAGAACTTCGAGGTGGTCATCGGCGACCCCATATCGCCCGAAGAACTCGCCGCAGTGGGCTCCCCACGAGAGCAGACCGAGTATGTGAGGGCCAAGTCCTATGCGCTTGCCCCCAAGAGCAACAAGTAAGTAGTTGATGTCTATCTTGAACAAAAAGAAGTGGTTATGAAACAGATTATAAAACCCGTATCGAGAAAGTTGCTGAAAAGCGAACTCAAACAGGAGTATTTTCTGCGTGAAACAAACCGTGCCGGCAACGAGATTTATGTGGTAACGGCAGCCCAAGCGCCCAACGTGATGCGCGAGATTGGCCGTCTGCGTGAGTGGGCGTTCCGTAGTGCAGGCGGTGGCACGGGTGAGTCGGTGGACATCGACGAGTTAGACCTCGTGGAGGGTGGCTACAAGCAGTTGGTTGTGTGGGACCCCGCAGCCGAGGAGATTGTTGGCGGCTACCGTTTCATCGTGTGTGAGAGCAGCGACGAGAGCCACTGCTCCACCGAGCACTACTTCCGTTTCAGCGAGGAGTTCCGCAGGGACTACCTGCCCCACGCCATCGAGTTGGGGCGTAGTTATGTCCACCCCAACTACCAAAACACCCGCGCCAATGCCAAGAGCCTCTACGTGATGGACAACATCTGGGACGGCCTGGGCGCAATCATCGTCAACCATCCCACGAAGAAATATTTCATCGGCAAGGTTACGATGTACACCCACTACGACACTGAGGCAAGGAACATCCTGATGTACTTCCTGCACAAATATTTCCCTTCGAAAGAGGGACTTTTGGAGCCTGTCTATCCCATCGACTTGGGTATCGACACCGAGGCTATGGACAAACTCTTCACCGCGGGTAACTACAACGACGACCACAAGATTTTGGCCCACGAGCTCAAAGAGAGGGGCGAGTTTATCCCTCCGATGATTAGCTCCTATATGAACGTATCGCCCTCGATGCAGGTGTTTGACACGGTGACCAACCCCGACTTTGGCGACGTGGAGGAAACTGCCATTATGGTAACCATCCCCGATATGTATCCCCACAAGACCGAGCGCCACACAAAGGGTGTCACCAAGGGCGCTGCTCCGTTCCAGAAGTTCATCGACAAGACCATAATGGCCATTGACGATGTTGTTATGGGCCACGCCGTACCTGCGGTTAAGGTTGCTCTGCGCCACCGTAGGCCTGAGAGGGACGCCCGCAAGGAGCGAGAGGGGAACAAAAAATAGTCGGCCCTACATTCGCCACCCACAATAAAATGGGGTTATTCTGCATTTATTATTCGTAGAATATCACTAATTTTGCACCAGAAGATGAATAATAATGATGTGAACATATTGTGGGTTGATGACGAAGTGGAGTTGCTCAAACCCCACATCCTCTTCTTAAAATCAAAAGGCTACGAGGTTGCCACTTGCAACAACGGCTACGATGCCGTGGAGTTGGTGCGCTCGGAGCCATTCGATTTGATAATCCTCGACGAGATGATGCCCGGTATGACGGGCCTCGAAACGCTTCCCCAGATTAAGGAGGCGAGGCCCTCCACGCCCGTGATTATGGTAACCAAGAGCGAGGAGGAGAACATTATGGACAAGGCCATAGGCTCCAAGATTGCCGACTACCTCATCAAGCCCATAAATCCCAACCAAGTACTTCTCTCCATCAAGAAGAACATACACCGCGAGAGGCTCGTAACAGAGCAAACCACGGCCGATTACAGAGCCGAGTTTGGGCGCATCAGCACCCTGCTTGGGTCGGCTCGCACGTTTGATGATTGGTGTGCCATCTACCGCAAGTTGGTGGGCTGGGAGATGGAGCTCACCGAGTCGAACGACCGCAGCATCAAGGAGATATTGCTGATGCAGAAGAGTGAGGCGAGTGGCGAGTTTGGTAAGTTTGTCAAGCGCAACTACCTCGATTGGGTGAACGTACGCACCGAGGAGCGCCCCACAATGTCGCACACGCTGTTCAAAAACAAGATTATCCCCACCGTGGAGCAGAGCGAGGGTAAGACCACCCTGCTCGTGATAGACAACTTCCGCTATGACCAATGGCGCACCATTTGGCCGATGCTCATCTCCCACTTCGACCTCCAAAGCGAGGAGTTCTATTGTAGCATTCTACCCACCGCAACCCAATATGCACGCAACGCCATATTTGCGGGCCTTATGCCCTTGGCGATTGACAAGTTGATGCCCGACAAGTGGCTCAACGACAACGAGGAGGGGGGAAAGAATAAGTATGAGGAGGAGTTTTTGCGCCGTCAGTTGTCGCGTGCGGGCAAGGATTGGAAACTATCGTTCGACAAACTAGTGAAGCCCGAGGCGGGTAGGAAATTGGTGGAGAACTTCGGGCGAGTAAGGGAGGCCGATTTTTCGGTCATCGTCTACAACTTCCTCGACATTCTCTCCCACGCACGCACCGAGACGGAGATTATCCGTGAACTCACCGAGGACGAGGCTGCATTCCGTTCGCTTACACGTTCGTGGTTTGAGCACTCGGAGCTGTACACGATGTTGAAGATGCTCGCCGAGGCAGGCCACACGGTCATCATTACCTCCGACCACGGCACCACCCGTGTAGATAACCCCATAAAGGTTGTGGGCGACAGGGAGACTTCGCCCAACCTACGCTACAAGACGGGGCGTAACCTCAACTACAACCCCAAAGAGGTCTATGAGATTACCCGCCCGGCAGAGGCACAACTGCCCCAGGGCAACCTAACGAGCAGCTACATCTTTGCCCTCGGCAGGGACTTTTTCTCCTACCCCAACAATGCCAACCAATTCATCCGCTACTATCGTGACACGTTCCAGCACGGCGGCATTTCGTTGGAGGAGATGTGTGTTCCCTACATTGTGCTCTGCCCGAAGGCGTAGAACTGAATTGAGAGTTGAAAATTAAGGTGCCTATGGCACGAGTATTAAAAAAGATACCCGAGAGTAGAGAAGGGCAAGAAAGGGCAGAAAGGGCAGAAAGAGAAAATAGCAATTAGAAAAGTAATTAGTAAATATATTAGATGAAAGAGATTAACGTCAACGGCCTGGGCGACCTACCCGATGCGGCCGAAGAAATTTTGGGTGCGCTCGACGGGCGCAATGTGGTTGCACTCTACGGCCCTATGGGGGCAGGAAAGACAACCCTTGTGAGGGAGATTTGTGCCCAGCTTGGTAGCGAGGACACCGTAACCAGCCCCACCTTTGCCCTCATCAACCGCTATGACACAGCCGAAGGCAATGCCATCTTCCACTTCGATTTCTACCGCATCGAACGCCCAGAAGAGGCCTTCGATATGGGCTATGAGGAGTATTTCTACTCGGACGGACTGTGCCTTGTGGAGTGGCCAGAGAAGGTGGAGGAGTTGCTGCCCGACGATGTGATGAAGGTAACCATCACCCCCACGAGCAACACTCGCAGGGTAATCACCATCGACTAAACTCTCTGCACACAATCCCAAACAAAGAAACTCACGCGCGCGCGTATGATTAAAAATGTAATATTCGACCTCGGTGGAGTGGTCCTCGGACGTGATTTTTCTCGCCTTGCTGAACTGCTGGGCGACACCTTCTCGTTCATTGCAGGCAACGACTTTCCGGCCTATTGGAGCGAGTTCGACAGGGGAATGTACACTCGTGAGGAGGTGGCCGAGATGTTGGCTGCCGACAAGGGGTGTAGTGTGGAGGAGGCCCAGAGGAGCATCCAGAACCTGCTCGAATTGCTGCAACCCGTGGAGGAGACCGTGGAGTTGATTGAGGAGCTGAAAGAGCGTGGATTTAAGATGTATGTGCTGAGCAATATGTCGAGGGAGTTCTACGCCCACATCAGCCGCTTTCCCGTGTTTGAGCTCTTCGATGGCGAGGTGGTGTCGTGCTACGAACACATCAACAAACCCGACGAGGGTATCTACACCTGCCTTTTGGAACGCTATGGCCTCTGCCCCGAGGAGTGCCTGTTTGCCGACGATAAGAGCGTCAACACAGCCGCGGCGAGTGCTTTGGGCCTACACACCGTAACCTTCGACGAGCACGGCGTGGAGCGCATCCGAGAACTCCTTGCGAATTTGTTTTAGTAGTTGGATACCAACTACTAAAACGTCAACCGACAACCGACAACCGACGACAAACTCACGGGTATTAAAAAAGATTATTACATCAAAGGTGTAATAATACCAAATTCCCAAGTTAAATAATTTAACAGAGTGTCCACCCCACAAAAGTACCACAAATTCTGGATGATTTCAAGATTTCTAACTGTATTGACAACCAAATCGCTAATCTTTTGTAGATTGAGATTTTTGTTCTACCTTTGATATAATAATGAAATGTTATACAGAGGTAACGCTTTGTTTGGGATTTGCAATAGTTTGAAGTTCTTTTTTTTTGTGTGTGGGGGGATATATGAAAGTGTTGAGAGTGTTGAGAGCGTGGTAAAATGTGTGTAGGTATCTGTAAAATAAAGCAGGGTGGTAGAATTACCACCCTGCTGGTTGTTGTATAGGCTTATTATTCAGAGTAGAGCCTATATTTTTTGTACGACATAGAATACATAGCCGTAGTGTTGGCCATATTTGTCGAACATTTCGGCCTCATGACGTTGGTTTTCCACAAGCATTTGGGCTGTTGGATTGCCCTTGTGGTGGGCCAAAAAGATTGTTTGCGCATTGCGTTGGGGCAGATAAAAATTATCGGTCCAACACTCTGTGGGTAGTACAAACCACTCTTTTATGCGATAGCCGGCCTTCTTGATAAGCTTCAAGTTGCTCTCGACTGTTCCCATTTGAGGATAGGCTTCTTGCCAGAATTGCTCAATCTCCTCGGGGCGTTCGTTGGTGAGCCAAGTGGCATCTGTAAAGGCAATGTGGCCGCCATCTTTGAGCAATGTGTGCCAAAGATTGAGTCCGCACTCGATACCTATATTATATATTGCACCTTCGCACCAGATAATATCAACCGACTCGGGTGCGAATGGCAGTTTCTCCATAGGGGAGTGTAGTGTGCGGATAGTCAGATTTTTTGCCTGTGCTCGTTGTTGGACTTTTTGCAAGAATGCATCGAATATATCCACCGCAATAATTTGTGCCGAGGTGGTTTCGGCAAGTATCATAGCCGAGGAACCCGTACCGCACCCGAGGTCGGCAATGATGGCATCAGGCTTAGGAATACCTATGCAATTAAGGGCTTTGAGAGTCATTTCCCTACTGCCCGGCCCTTGTCGCTCGGTCGAGGAGAAGTATTCACAAATGAGATTGAAATCGAAGTCGTGGATAATGTTTTTATTATCGTTGCTCATATTTTTTAATTATTTAGAGTATTTATTTAATCTAATAAATAATTAAATAAATGTATTTAATTGTTTGATTTTTGGGATGTTATTTTTCGATTTGGGCCACAACACCCTGCTCCCTGCACTTGGTGGGGAGTAACCGTTACCGCCTCAGGCGGCATTATGCAATATCCAACTTGCTGATCATCCGATACAAAGGTATAATTTTTTTATTATTATATCAAAGGTGTAACAATCCCCAATTCCCAAGTTAAATAATTTAACAGATTGCTACCCCACAGAAGTACCACAAATTCTTGATGATTTCAAGAGTCCTAAGTATATTGAAGTCCAAATCACTAATCTCTTGTCAATCTCTTGTTGATTTAGATTTTGTGCTACCTTTGATATAATAGTATAAAAAAGATACCCGTAAAAAAGCTGCTCCCCTAAGTTAGGGGAGCTGTCGCAAAGCGACTGAGGGGTATGTCAGTCGGTCGACGGTCGACGGTCGACGGTTGACGGTTGACATAAAACAACCTCGGGTAATGAATTTCGTTACCCGAGGTTGTTTTGCTATGCCAACAGACGTTTGGCAAGTTCTATGGCGGTGTCGGTGATGTCGTTACCACTCAACATCTTGGCTATCTCCACCACTCGTTCCTCCTGCGAGAGTAGCTCGATGTGTGTCCTACCATCAGCCGCATCCTTATATACTCTGAAATGGGTGTCGCCCTTCGAGGCCACTTGTGGGAGGTGGGTGATATTGACCACCTGACGGCCCTCCGACAGTTCGGCAATAATCTGGCCCGTGGTGTCGGCAATACGTCCCGAAATACCCGTGTCAATCTCGTCAAACACCACCGTAGGCATATCGGCCTTGTCGGCCACAAGTGCCTTCAAGCACAGCATAACCCTCGAAATCTCACCACCCGAAGCAACCTTCTCCAACGGTTGGGGCGAGAACTTGGGCGACGAGGAGAACAAGAAATCCACCGTGTCGGCACCACTCGCCATCAACCCCTCGGCCCTACCAATGTGGCCCACAAAGGTGCTGTGTTCCATACCCAGACGTGCCAACATAGCCTCCGTCTGCTCTGCCAACCCCTTGGCGGCCTTGCTCCTCGAAGCAGTCAGTTTGGCAGCACTCTTCTCGGCGGCATCCCTACACCTGTCAACCTCGGCCTCCAAGCGGGCCAACTCGGCATCGGCATCCACAATGATACCCAACTTCGAACCGTAGTCCTTCTCAATGGCGATGAGTTCCTCCACCGACTGCACTCCGTGTTTACGCATCAGCGTATAGATAGCATCCAAGCGGTCGTTCACCTCCTCGGCCCTCTGTGGGTTGTTCTCCACCGACTGCACCTCCTCGCCAAGTTGTGCGGAGATGTCCTTCAACTCCACCAACACAGCCTTAACCCTCTCGGCCACCTCGCCGGCAGGGCCATACACGTCGCTGATTTTGGCAAAGCCACCCTCCATCTGGCGCAGTCGTGCCACCACACCACTCTCCTCCTCGTCCAGCAGAGCCACCGAGCCACCCAACGTGTCGGCAATACGCTCCACATTATCGAGCATACGGCTCTCTGCCTCCAACTCCTCCAACTCACCCTCACGCAGTTTGAGCGCAGCGAGTTGGTTATACTGAAACTCGATATACTCCTTATCCCTCAGGTTGGCCTCCACGGTGCGCCTCACCTCGGCAAGTTCGCCCTCTGCCCTACGCAGTGCCGCATATTTGGCCGCATAGTCGCTCCTCTGGGCACCATTCTCGGCCACCGCATCCACAATCGGCATCCTGAAACCCTCGCCGGCAATCATCAGCGAGTGGTGCTGTGAGTGGATATCAATGAGCCTCGTACCCAACTCTTTGAGCACAACGAGTTGCACCGGTAGGTCATTCACATAGGCCCTCGACTTACCCGCAGGGGTAATCACTCGGCGTATGGTCGTCGTGGCCGCCCACTCCAAGTCGTTCTCCTCAAAGAACTCCTCCAAACCGTAGGCCTCCACGTCAAACTCCGCCTCAACCACACAGTTACGCCCACTCTCTTTAAGGGTGGCAATATCTGCCCTATTACCCAACACGAGGCCCAGAGCACCCAGCAGGATACTCTTACCGGCACCCGTTTCGCCTGTGATAATATTCAAGCGGGGGCTCAATGTCATATCGAGCCTCTCAATGAGTGCATAGTTTTCAACGGTCAGGTGTCGAAGCATAATAAGGGGAGTTGAGAATTGAGAATTGAGAATTGAGATTAGAATATGTATTATAGAATATTCCTACTCTGTAAAGTAATCGAGGGCCTTAAAGGCATTAACGCCCTTAACGCCCTCAATGAATCACTTTCACTAATACAACTACTGCTTCTCCTCAAATACTACCTCGCCATCGAGGAACTCCTCGGTTGCGATGAGTACGGGCTTGGGAATACGCTCGTAGTACTTTGAAATCTCAATCTGCTCCCTGTTCTCAAAGGTCTCCTCCAACGAGTCGGTAGTGGACGAGAAGTCTGCCAACTTGCGATTAAGCTCCTGTTTGAGCTCGGTCGAAATCTGGTTAGCACGTTTAGCGATGATGGTAACCGACTCATAGAGGTTGCCGGTGGGGCCATCAATGTCGGTGAGTTTGCGTGTTACCGTGTTGTTTGGTACGTTCCTTTTAATCTCCATAGTTTTACTATTGCATATTTGTATTTGTATTCAGTTTACTCTCTCCCACCACGTCGCTACCATCGCTCTGAATCTCTCCTGCGTTGTGTTTGGCAAGGAATGCTTTGCAAGCTCGGTGCATACGCTCGGCCGACCTCTTGTGTTTGGTGTCGGGGAACTCCGAGATGAGGTTGTAGTATGCGTCCATCGCATCGAGGTAGCGGTCCACCTGCAACGACGACACGGAGTTGGTAGCCAGCTCATAGCACGCATCAAGTGTCAGGTAGAGAATCTCCTCGCGGTGTGGCGTTGTGGGATAGTCGGACAAAGCATTGCGGAAGGCAATGATTGCCGATTTGTAGCGTCGTGTTTTGTAGTAGGTACGGGCGTTGATGAACGACTTGTCGAAGAGCGTGTTGTGCAACTCTTCGAGCCTCATCTCACACACTCCCCTCTTGGGCGTTTCGGGATAACGCTCCAAATACTCGTTGATGGAGGAGATGGCCTGTATGGTTGTTGTCTGGTCCCTCGAAGGGGCGGGCGAGGCGAAGTAATAACCCATTGCGTGCATATACTCCACATCCTCCAACAGCGGACTACGACCGTAGGTGCGCCTGTACTCGTCGAAAATCTGCGAACTTGTAGCGAAGTCACCCTGCTTGTAGAAGCAACAACCGGTGTAGTACATGATGGTGTCGGCCCTCAATGTGGTGCTGTATCGTGGCGAGATCTCCTCGAAGAGCTGCAAGGCTCGGTCGAACTGCCCCTTGTTGTAGTAGTCGATGGCGGCGTTGAACATCTGGTCGGAGTCGTTGACTTTGAGTAGTTTGTTGTATGAACTACACCCCACAGCACCGACAACCATCGCCAGCATCAATATTTTTATCACAGAAATTCTCTTCATAAAACCCTTATTCCTTCTTTCGGCACCCGTTGCCCGAAGGGCATTTAGCGTGCAAAGTTACACATTTTTAACGACTCCCAAAAAAATATATTATATTTTCCACACTTTTTTCGCCCAAATCCACACTCCACCAAGCAATATTCCCCACAACAAACCCTCCGCCACTACAATCATCGCACCACAAACACGCCCCACTTCTCCCACAAAAAATTTGGGGCGGACTCTCGCCCACCCCAAAGAATCAATCTGTTTCGCATCGAGGGAGCAACCCCCGACACCATATTGCAAACCTACTCAAAGGCCACCTTTACCGAGCCGGTGAGGGTGCGCTCACTTAGTAGTATGTATTGGTAAATAATTGAAGATCAAACTCGTTTTCAACACCATTGGCCTTACAGTAGGTATCCCAAATGTTATAGTATTCCTCACCAGATGTTCGACGCTCAAAAAACGAATCGTGCTTGTCTGTCAGCTCAAACAGATACAAATTATCGTATTGTTCTACTCCAACCTCCACACCACCAATCTTACCTTTAAGAATCAGGGTGTTTTCATCGAAGTACATCACCTCTGCCTCGTATACTTTCTCCTTACCATTTACAACGGTAGCAAATACATTGGTATCAGCATTGTATGACCAACGATGTGTGGAATACCAACCATCATAGCCTTGCTGTGCAAGATAGTGTGCGATGTGTCCCTCATACCAATAGTTATCAGTAACACCCAATTTCTGCGAAGCAAGCAACACTCCACCATCATCGGCCAACATATTTCCTTTAGGCACATATCCGGGCATTTCGTGTGCATTTTGCCAAGATTCTGATTCTCCACCCACGTCATACACAAAATACAGTGCACTACTTCTAATTTGTTTTGTAGACAACGCATCAAGCAGGTCTTTGTCGCTAAACCTACCGTCCTGTTGTTCAATAAGGTTAAGCATATCATTCATAATATCCCTACTCGACTGACGCTCCGGCAATACAACCCCATCATATTCGGTGTAAATTTTATCGGGATTTTCCTTTTCGCACGCCGTAAACAATAACGGCAATACGAACAAAAAGCATAGTTTTCGTTTCATAGCACGATTGTTTTATTAGTTAGACTTTTGCGCGTTTGCAAGATAGTAAAACAAAGCGTATTATGCAAATTTTGCAAGAGATTTCCAAACGACTTGGTTGCAAATTGTAAGGAAGGGCAGGAAGGGAATTGAGAATTGAGAATTGAGAATTATTCCCTAAACTCCTTAAATTCCCAAAACTCTCGGGTAACAAAAACGTTACCCAAGAGCAGAAAGGGCAGAAAGGGAGGCCCCTCCGAGGGCTAGGGTAATACCCGTGAAGAGAAGCAAAAGAAAATAGAAAACTGCGCCAACGGCGCACCACAACTTTCAATTTTCCATTTTCCATTTTCAATTTTCAATTTTTATTCCCTATCTTTGGGATATGAAGAACTACTTGGAACAATTCGAGCGATACATAGCCTACGAGAGAAGGCTCTCCCCCGGCACCGTGCGCAACTATCTGCGAGATTGCAGCGAGTTCGTGAAGTGGTGTGGCACTACGCCCGAAAAGTTCAACCCCAAGTTGGTCACCCGTGATGACCTCGGAGGATGGATTAGGCATCTCACCGAAGTCAAAGGTGGCCCATCGCACGCCTCTGTCAACACCAAAAGTTCCTCCATCAAGGCGTGGTTCCGTTGGATGGTCGCACAGGAGATTATCGACAAGAGCCCATTGACCGAAACCCATCGTCTCAAAGCGGCAAACAAGTTACCCAGCCACATCCACGCATCCGATATGAGGGACATCCTAATAAACCTATGGATGCGTCTATCCACCGCCGAAGAGTACTACTCGTTCCGTGATGCGCTCCTCGTGGTGATGCTCTACTCCACAGGTATGAGGCTTGCCGAAATCACCGCCCTCACAACCGATAGTCTTGCCGGCAACCTCTCGGAGGTGAAAGTTCTCGGCAAGGGCGGCAAAGAACGCATCATCCCCATTGTGAACAAGTTGCGCACTCCGCTGGCCGATTACCTACAAAGCAGGCAAAATTTTTGCACTGAAAATATTTGCATTTCTCGCCAAAAAGCACTATTTTTAACAACGAAACGTAACCACGAGGGCGAACAAGAGGTGCAGCCAATGAGCCGTTTCCAGATTGAGCGAGTGGTGCAGAAGGAGTTGGCAGCCGCAGGAGTGCAAGGTAAGCACAGCCCACACGTGTTGCGACACACCTTCGCCACGATGTTGATGGATGGCGGAGCCGACCTGAGGGAGATACAGGAGTTGTTGGGGCACGCTTCGCTGAATACGACGCAGATTTACACCCACACCAGCATCGCACAACTGCGAGAAGTCTACAATAAGGCCCACCCGAGGGGAGGAAAATAGACAAGTTGGTGGAGCATTGGAAATTAACAACGTGTTGTCGGAAAGCCGGCAGCACGAAACAGATAACTAACAATAAGGAGGACAAGGTATGAACGTAAAGATTCAATCCGTGAAATTCGATGCCGACAAGAAGCTGATCGAATTTATTGAGAACAAGGTGAATAAGTTGGAGCGTTTTGTTGACCGAGTGTCCGGTGCCGAGGTTATTTTGAAACTCGACAAAGATCCCGAACAAGGCAACAAGGTGGCAACCATCAAACTTGACGTTCCGACAGAAGTGATTGTCGCCGAACACCAGAGCAAGTCGTTTGAGGAGGCTGTGGACGGCGCAATCGATGCTATCAAAAAACAACTCGAAAAGCACAAAGATAAGTTTGCAAAATAGAGATACAAACAAAACGAAAAAGCCGCACCGATGGGTGCGGCTTTTTTTGATTGCCCACAGGCTATCACTCCCTACGCACCATACAGACAAGTCGGTCGAGCGAATAACGCCCCGCCCCCGCAATGAGCAGGAAGATGTAGATGCCACCATAGACCACCTTCAACTCCGCTTGGTCAAAACTCTGGTGTGGAAAGAGCAGAAAGGCTGCGCCTATCATCACAACCGTCATCACAGCCGACGTGATGCGGGTGAACAACCCCACCGCCAGCAGCGCACCCGCCACCGCCTCAATGATACCCACAAGGCTCACCACATCGGCACCCGAAAGTCCCCACAGCGAGGGGTATTCCCCTTCGAGCCACGGGTATTGTTGCGACTTGGTGATGGCTTGTGTAAAGAGTATGGTGCCGATGAAGAGGCGCAGAAAAAGGATGGCACTATCGGCCTTACTTGCCGCCACAAGGGCACACGAATCACCCTCAACCCTCTTTGCAGAGGAGTGAGTGTGGGGTGTTTTGTCGTTTTTTTGTGTGTGAGATTTCATAGTACAAAGGTTGCTTTTACGATGCAACAAAAGCAACCTTCGTGCCTAAATGTTGGTGGGGTGCAACCTCTGCCTACTCTTCCAACCTGTTGAGTAGCACCTCGCACCCCTCTTCGAGCATATCGAGCACCAACTCAAAGCCGTCGGCTCCCTCATAATATGGGTCGGGGACATAGTCGTAGCCGAAGTGGGCGGGGATGTAGTCGGCCATACGTTCCAACTTTTGGAGCGCATCCACACTCGGGGCCAAACGAGAGAGGCTTTCATATACCGAGTCGTCCATTGCCAACAGCAGGTCGAAGTGGTCGAAGTCGGCAGACCTCACGCGGCGACTGCGGTGGGTGAAGTTGTAGCCTCGCTTCTTGCCTGCGGCCCTCATTCGTAGGTCGGGTAGCTCGCCTGCGTGTCCGCCATAGGTGCCTGCGGAGTCGATTGTGAATTGCTGGTTAACCCCCTTACGGATGGTCAGTTGGCGGAAAATCTCGTCGGCTGCCGAGGAGCGACAGATGTTACCGAGGCAGACAAAAAGGATGCGTGTTATCTTATTGGTTATCATATTATTACTATTTTTAATATTTTATGGTTTACATTGCGGTTTACATTCTTACTATCCATTTTTTACTCAACATTGCTGTAAACCTTAGCAAATGTAATCATTTTTAATTAGTTTTATCGGCATATATCACAATCATATTTAATTTCCGCAATTCGCTCTTTGTGGAAGTAAGAACCTGATTATTATTTGGTTTTCTCATATTTTTTTTGTATATTAGTAAAAAATTAAAGAAATATGGTAAAATCAATAAATGAAATTAGGTATGAAAAAAGTGGAGTGATTTTATTTAATTCGTATTCAAAGATTGGAACAGAAGTATTGAGCAACCTCCACTTGTGTAGGATGGAGTATGAAGGTAAGGTATTCCATAGCTCCGAGCAGTTGTTTTATTGGCTAAGATTGACGGGATACCCCGAACATCAGGAGGCTTTGTTGCAGTGCCCTACTCCCAAAGAGACAAAGAATATGGGAGATAAGTTTATGAAGAAGTTGGGAATTGCTGACGATATATATCGGGATGTCCAACTGCTCAGATTGGCGATTAGGGTGAAGTATAATTGTTGTAGGGAGTTCAAGGCGTTCCTTGATAATCACCCAAACGACTATATTGTTGAGTATGCTTGGTGGGGAGACAATGAGTATGGGTGTGTTGATGAAGAGCGAAGCTTGAAATATGATTGGAAACAAGGCATAGTGAGAGGCAAGAATGTCTGTGGAAGAATCATCAGTGGTGTTAGGAATGAGCAGAAGGACGAGAATGGAAAGTGTATCATCACTCGACCTGAGTGCTTAGATACGATGCAACCTCTAACATTGTTTAGTTAGAAAAAAAGGTAATGGACGGCTAAAAAATGCCGTCCAATTTCATTTCTGAGGGGTTCTGCAACCTCAACTCCTCCTGAACACTTTTGGTGTAGATTTGGGATGTGGCGGGTGATGCGTGTCTTAATACACTTTGTACATCACTCAGTGTTCCGTGCTTGAGCAGCATTACTGCCGTTGTGTGACGGAGCGAGTGAGCAGTGTACTCGTGAGCATCAAGACCAATGGCGCATAAACCCTCTTTGCATATCTTGCTAATGGTGCGTGTGGTTAATCTGCCGTTCTGATTGCGATTGGATGTCGATACAAACAATGGCTCTTTGAGTGTGGTGCAACCTCGTGTCTCAAGATATGCCTTAATCGGAGCGTATGCCTTATCGGTGAGTACTACAAAAGCATCACGCTCATCACGACATTTGCCCCATATCTTCAGAATTCTTTGACCGCCCTTAAAAGTAATATCCTCAACATTTGCCCTTACAACCTCGATGCAACGGAGACCTGTGCGGAGTAGCAAGTTTACGATGGCATAGTCTCGTGGATTACCCTCAAAGTGTTGGAGAAGTTGGTGAATCTGATTTTCTCTCAAGTGCTCTTTGAGATATGCGTTCTTGCGCTTTGGAGATTTAATACCCTTAGCAATGTTTGGATAAAGTTTATTCCCCTCGCACCACTCGTAGAATCTACGCAACGCTACCAAATATCCCGCTACGGATAGATTGCTATGGGTTGCCAATAAAGAATCCTTAAAGGCAATGATGTCGGCACGGGTCAGCTCGCTGATTGTGCGCCCTGTGCTCTCTACCCACTTGAAGAAGT
>JAGBGK010000074.1 GCA_017936005.1 Tidjanibacter sp. | reverse complement strand
TTCTCAATTCTCAATTCTCAATTCAATCACACTTCCTGCCTCTATCGCGGTGTCGGGTGCGATGGACTGCTCCACCACCGTGCCGCTACCGCTGAACTTCACCCGTAGGCCTGCGCTCTCCAAACAATATAGAGCGTCCCTGAGTCCCATACCTATCACATTGGGCACCACACACTCCTCTACAAGTGCGGCGCTGTGGTGTGTTTTGGCCACGGGTTGTTCGGCCGTTGTGCACCTTTCGGCCCTTGTGGTCCACTGCTTGTCGTGGGTGTAGACATACTCGGCAATATCCCTGAATACGGGCAATGATACTCCTGCACCCGTGTAGGGTTTCTTCTCGTGGGGCTTACGCTCCGTCTTGATTGACACGATGCAGGTGTACTTCGGCTCGTCGGCGGGGAAATAGCCCACAAAGGTTGCAAGGTATTGTCTGGTGCCGTCCTTCTTTACGTAGGCATTCTCGCCCCACTCCTCTCGTGGGAGGACAATCTGTGCCGTGCCCGTCTTGCCGGCCACCGTGAAGGGTAGGGTAGAGAGTGTTTTGGCTGTGCCTCTCTTGTGGGTTACCACAGCCTCCATACACTCCTGTAAGTCGGCCAATGCTGTGGGCGAGCATATCTGCTCGTTGACTACCTCGGTGGTGTAGTTCCTCACAATCTCGCCCTCGTTGACCACCTGCTTTATCAGCACGGGGGTTATGAGTTTTCCGTTGTTGGCCACAGCGTTGTAGAACATCAGGGTTTGCAGTGGTGTCATATTGACCTCATAGCCGTAGGCGGTTTGCGGTAGTGTGGTGTGTGACCAGCCGCCTTTCTTGTGGAAGGTTGAGGGGTCTTTGATGTAGAATCCCAAGCCTCGGATGTTCTGTATGCTCGACACCTTGTCGAGTCCGATGCCACGGATGTAGTCCACCCACTGCTGGGGCCTATCCTCGTAGTTTTGGCACACCACCTTGGCGAAGCCTATGTTGGACGACTCGGCAAAGATACCTTTGATGGTGGTCTTGCCACACTTGTTTTCGCCCACCACGTGGGTGTCGATAACCTTCTGACCGTTGATTATCTCGGTGCCGGTGGTGCCGCAATCGACCCACTTGTCTTTCGACACGCCCGCATTGTCCAGCAGGGCCATCAGTGATATACCCTTGAAGGTGGAGCCGGGTGCTCCGTGCCAACGTATGGCGTAGTTGAAGTCGTCGTTAATCTCGCCGTTCTTGCGGTTGGTGAGGTTGGCCATAGCCCTAATCTCGCCCGTAGCACACTCCACCACCACAGCTGTGCCGCTTATGGCGTTGTTCTCCACGAGTTTTCCTCGCAGTGCGCCCTCCACCACATCTTGGAGGTTGATATCGATGGTTGTGATGATGTCGCATCCGTTGGTTGCGGGGCGGTTGTCTTTGTGTACGATGGGTACCGACGAGCGGTTGCGGTTGTCGAGCTTCACATAGCGGTTGACACCATCGGTTGAGCGCAGCAGGCTATCGTAGGCCTTCTCCACACCCTGCGAGATGGTGTAGGCGGCCATCGACCCATAGACCTTGTAGCGCATCCTCTCCTCCTCGGTAATCATACCCATCCTGCGCTCCATCAAGGGGAATGTGCGTAGGCGGTCATACTCTCTCTGGTCGAGGTGCCTTGCCAATAGTTTGTACCTTGCGCCCGAGTAGTACTTCTTACCTTTGAGTTTCACCATCGTTGAGTCCTTACTCTCCACCGCTTTGGTGCGTGTCTCGCGTAACATAGCGCGATAGTGTGCCGACGGCTTGCCCAACATCCTGCTCAGCGAGTCGGAAAGGGCTCCGATGTTGTGGTTGAAGATGCTGTCGGTGAGTGGCTCGGCGGCCAAGTCGAGGCGTATGTTGTAGGTGCGAGAGTCGGTGGATAGCAGTTCGCCGTTGTGGTCGTATATGTTGCCCTTACTACCCTGCACGATGCGTGTGGTGTAGCACAAATCCTCCGACTTGTTACGCAGGCCTGCTCCGTTGGGGCCATATTGGGTGAGGACAATCTGTACAAAGATAGTCAATGCCACAATAGAAAATATAGCATAGAGCCATTTGGCCCTACGCTGTATGCTCTGCTTGATAGCGTGTGGATTGGGGTTTTTAGCGTTTCTTTGTTTCATCCTTACCTATTGTTTGTGGTGGGGTGGGCCACTCCTTGATGTTTATACCTCTCTTCTCAATCTCAGAGGTTATGTTGCTGTGTCGTGAGGCGGAGATTTTCTCCGACGAGTAGAGTAGTGCTCTGGCTCGGCTCTTCTGCAACTCTATGCGACACTCTATTTGTTCTCTTTGTAGGCGGTGGCTGTTGAAGATGTAGCCCATATAGAGGATGATGAGCAGACACACATAGAGTGCGAAGGTGTAGTGTTTCTTGGCGGGCGAGCTCACCAGCACCTCCCCCGATAGCACACCCTTTACAGCGCCCTTGCGACGTGGCCTGTTGGTCACATCGGGCTGTACCATACCCGTAGGCTTCACATCCTTTGGGAGTGGTTGTTGCTCGCTTGTATGTCTCTTCCTGCTGACCATTTTTTTTGTCTATCGTCTAACGTCTAACGTCTATCGTCTAACGACTTTTT
>JAGBGK010000073.1 GCA_017936005.1 Tidjanibacter sp. | reverse complement strand
CTCAATTCTCAATTCTCAATTCTCAATTCTCTTTCTGCCCTTTATTGCCCAATACAACAAAGGCTCGGAAAACTCCGAGCCTTTGCTATTCCTCACTTGCGTGGAGGGTTATTTGATACCCAATTTCTTCTTGGTGGCTTTGGGAAGTGCGTCTTTGTGAACGATGATGTTCATTGTTTTGTAGCGCACAAAGGCCTTCGAGGCATACCAAATGCCATCGTAGGCACCGCTCTTGCCCCACGAGTTCTTAACCATATAGTACTCGGTGCCCTCTTGGTCCACAGCCTTACCATAAATCAGCATACCGTGGTCATCGGTGGTCTCCCAATTGTCGTAGGCCTGCTGACGCTCCTCTTGGGTGCACCACTTCTGGGGCTGGGGTTTGGTGGTGAGTTTGCGCTCGGCGGGCGAGAGTTTCAGCCAGCGGGCCATATCCGAGCCGCTGAGCTCCTGCATCTTCTCCACGTCGGGCATAACGGCAATACCATCGCGAGTGAAGCCGCTCTCGCTCACATCGCTACCCCAAGCCACGGTGTAGCCCTTGTCGATGGCATTATCAAAGACCTCCATAAGCTCGTCAATGGGGAGGTTGTAGGACTGTGCCCAACGCCAGTTGTCGGGAATCTCCAACACGAACGACTCATAGAAGGGGTAGTGGGTGTAGGAGGTGAGCGAAACGTAGTCGCTGGCCTTCAAACCGGTGGACTCATAGAACGACTTGGGGGTGTACTCCTTGCCCTCGTAGGTGAAGGTCTCGGGGCACTCGCCGAGGTAGATATCGTGCACTGCCTTGATAGCCTTCTTCCAGAGAGGCTGGCCATTGGGGTCGAGTTGCAGGCTGCGGTGTTTACCTTTGGCAATGGCGGCAACCACTGCATCGCTCACTGCGGAGAGTTCGTTGTGGTTGCTAAGGGTGTCGCCATACATCACTCCGGGGCGCATCTCTGCCTCAGGAACGAGGCCGTAGTGCTCCATACCGTAGATTACGTCGTAGAACGAGCCGCCCTGTGCAAACGACACGTCGCCGTGGGTACGCACAGCCCTATCGGCGCGGTCCTGATAGGTCTTGTGTACGATGTACATCTCCGAGAAGTCATACTCGCCCTTGCCCATACGCAGCAACTCCGACTCGATGAACGAGAGAGCCGAGTAGCACCAGCAGGTACCTGCGCGGTTTTGGTTCTTGATGCTTGTGATGGGGTTCTCCTTCACAACGGTAAACTTGAAACCCTCCTCTTGTTTGGGAGCAGCCTCTTGTGCGCTTGCGCTGAAAACGGCAGCGATGGCACACATTGCAACGATCAGTTTTTTCATTCTTTTGTGTGTTTTATGTAATTAATGTTTTGCTTGTTATTTCTTCTTGCACTCGAAGCCGATGTTCATACCATCGTAGCTCTTAACCACTGCGCCGATGGCGGCGATGGTGGTGTTGGAGGAGCTGTTACTAATGCTTTTGAGCAACTCCAACAGGCTGTCGGCCTTGAAGAGAATGTTGATATTGTCGACGTTCACGACCATACGGGTAGTAAAACTCTTGCCACCCTCTTTGAGTGAGAGGCTAACGGTCTCAGCCTCCTTATTGTAGGCCCACCTACCCTTCACCTCCTTGCTACCCAGCTTGGTGGAGAAGGTGCCGTCCTCACCAAAGGTGAAAGAGAAGAGTCCCTCTTTGATGCCAATCTTGGCGAGGTAGGGTTCTATCTTGGTTTCCACTGTTTCGGCGGCCACCGTACCGCCTGCTGCGGTGAGTGCGTTGGCCGACTCAAACTCCACGGCGGCCTTAACGTAGGTCCAGGTGCCGGGAATATCAACCTCCTTTACGGCAATGCCGAGGAGTTGTTGTACACTCTCGGGAACCACTTCGTCGATTTTGTCGCCTGCCACCTGCTTGGCGAGGTTTTTCAGACTACCGAGGTTGAATTGTGCGTTAGCAACCGTGGCCATTCCGACCATTGCTATCAGAGTGATAAGAAGTTTCTTCATATTAATGTCTTTTTGTATAACGTATAACGTCAATTTTTAATAACTATTTTATTGTCAAGACATACCCGAAGATTGTTTTTCGCCATTCGGCGAGTTGCAATTTCGACCACCCCTCCCGGCCTCCTGCTCGGCGAGGCCGCCGAGCACAATTTCGACCACCCCTCCCGGCCTCCCCTGTCGTAGGGGAGGAGTACTAATTGCAAGACCATAAGGTGGTGCGTCCTCAATTTTGAATTTTGAATTTTGAATTTTCCTTCCTCTATTTTGCCCAGAGTTTCACGAGGTTTACGAGCGTCTGAACCGAGCGATACATTGTGTCGAGCGACACATACTCAAACTTGCCGTGGAAGTTCATACCGCCCGTGTAGAGGTTGGGGCAGGGGAGTCCCATATAGGAGAGCCTGCTGCCGTCCGTACCGCCACGAATGGGTTTGATGATGGGGGCAACACCAGCCTCTTCCATCGCCTGCATCGCCTTCTCGATAATCTCGGGGTGTGGCTCGACCATCTCCCTCATATTATAATATTGGTCTTTGAGGGTGAGCCTTACGGTACCCTCGCCATACTTACCATTGACATAGGCGGTGATTTGCTCCATCAGAGCCTTCTTCTGCTCGAAGAGTTCGCGGCTGTGATCCCTGACGATATAGGTCAACTCGGCGTGCTCCACCTCGCCACGCATACCCACCAAATGGTAGAAACCATCGTAGCCTTCGGTGTGTTCGGGCCTCTGGTGGGGTGGTAGCAGTGAGTTGAGTTCCATAGCTATCTGCATAGCGTTTATCATCTTATCCTTGGCCATACCGGGGTGGATGTTGCGACCACTCACCTCCCACTTGGCACTTGCGGCGTTGAAGTTCTCATACTCCAACTCGCCCTCCATACCGCCGTCCACGGTGTAGCCCACCTGTGCGCCGAAGGCCTCCACATCGAAGTAGTCCACGCCACGACCAATCTCCTCGTCGGGGGTGAAGCCGATGCGTACCTTGCCGTGTTTCACTTCGGGGTGTGCGATGAGATACTCCGCCATAGTCATAATCTCGGCCACACCAGCCTTATCGTCTGCACCGAGGAGGGTTGTGCCGTCGGTGGTGATGAGGGTGTGTCCCACAAAGAATTTCAATTCGGGAAACTCCTTGACGGTCATCGTGAGGGTGTCGTTGAGGGCGATGTCGCCACCATCGTAGTTCTTCACGAATTGGGGCTTGATGGCTGCGCCACTCATATCGGGCGAGGTGTCAACGTGGCTGATAAAGCCCACTACGGGTGCGCCCTCATAGCCCTCGGATGCGGGGATGGTACCCATAACATAGCCGTGCTCGTCCATCACAACCTCTGTGAGTCCAAGCTGAATCATCTCCTCCTTCAACGCACGCAACAGAACAAGTTGCTTGTCGGTTGAGGGGAATGTGATGCTGTTTTCGTCGCTCTGCGTATCGAAAGCAACATATTTCAAAAATCTATCTTTCAGTTCCATAGTTATTAGTCTACCGTCGACCGTCTACCGTCGGCCGACTTGTCAATTAGTAATTAGTAATTAGTAATTAGTAGAGAGTAATTAGTAGAGAGTAATTAGTAAATATTCCCTATCGCCCCTATCGCCCCTATCGCCCCTATCGCCCTTAAAGCCCTTAGGGAGTTTAGGGGGCTATTACTTTTCTACCCTTAATTTTGAATTTTGAATTATGAATTATGAATTCTCTTCGAGTCCCAGATGAAGTAGGCAATCAGGGCTGCGTAGGTGGCAAGGCCTACCCATTGTGCACCATTTGATGCAAACCACTCGCCCATAAATGGGTCAACGCCCACATATTTCAGCACGGCACTAACCACACCCATCAGTGCACCACCGGCAATGAAGCCCGAAGCGATGAGTGTACCCCTGTCGCCCCTCTTCTTGTTCACCTCGGCATCTTTCGAGCGAGTGGTTACAAACCAACTGATAAGGCCACCAACCAACAGCGGAGCATTGAGTTCGAGAGGGATGAACATACCCAGCGCAAATGCCAATGCGGGCACGCCAATCATAGTGAGAATGAGTGCCAAAGCAGCACCTGCAAAGTAGAGCATCCAGGGTGTTACACCGCCCGTCATAAGGGGCTTAATCACAGCGGCCATAGCGTTGGCTTGGGGTGCAACGAGTGCGCCCTCGCCCGTGAAACCATAGGTCTTGTTGAGCACCATCATCACACCTGCAACCGTTGCTGCCGACACGAGCGTGCCGAGGAATTTCCAACTCTCCTGCTTCTTGGGGGTTGTACCCACCCAATAGCCGATTTTGAGGTCGGTGACAAAGCCGCCAGCCATACTCAATGCAGTGCAAACCACGCCACCGATAATCATTGCAGCAGTCATTCCACTCTCGCCCTCCAAGCCGATGCTTACGAGTACCAACGAGGCCAAAATGAGAGTCATCAGTGTCATACCACTCACGGGGTTGCTACCCACAATGGCGATGGCATTGGCAGCCACGGTGGTGAAGAGGAACGCAATTACGAATACAACCAGCAATGCGATTGCCGAGGTCCACCAACTGCCCAATACGCCCACGCGGAAGAATACGAGAGTGGTGATGAGTACGGCGATAAGCACAGCGAGGATGGTACGCATCGAAATATCCTTGTCGGTGCGCTTCTCCTCTGCGCCACCCTTCTTGCCTTTCAGTTCGCTCACGGCCATACCGAGCGAGTTTTTGATGATGCCCGCCTGCCTTACGATGCCGATGATGCCGGCCATGGCAATACCGCCGATACCGAGGGGTTTACCGATGTAGGCAAAGAGGTTCTCGGGGGTGAAGATAAGCTCCGGATTGGCCAGCAGACTCTCGTTGGTGATACCCAACAAGGCCACCAACCTTGCAGCATCGAAACTACCCTCCAACGAGCCTACCATAGGCACCACGAAGAACCACACGAGGAACGAACCGGCACAAATGAAGGCCGCATATTTGAGGCCCACGATGTAGCCCAAACCAAGCACAGCGGCCGAGGTGTTAATCTTGAAGACGGTCTTAAATTGCTCGGCAGCGTGTGCGCCCCAAGCGGTGATGCGGGTGGTGAGGGTGTCGGTCCACAGACCAAAGGTGCTCACCACAAAGTCATACAAACCACCAATCAAGCCGCTAACGGCCAACAGTTTAGCTTGTCCCTTCTGTCCCTCGCCACTAACGAGTACCTCGGTGGTAGCCGTAGCCTCGGGGAAGGGATATTTGCCGTGCATCTCCTTAACGAAGTACTTACGGAATGGAATGAGCAGCACAATACCCAGCAGACCACCCAGCAGCGAGGAGAGGAAAATCTGGTAGAATTGGGCCTCCAAGCCGAGGATGTAGAGCGCAGGCAGGGTGAAGATTGCGCCCGCCACGATTACACCACTCGAAGCACCGATACTCTGGATGATAACGTTCTGACCGAGCATATTCTTCTTGCCCGTCATTGTGCCAACGCCAACGGCGATGATGGCGATGGGGATTGCAGCCTCGAATACCTGACCAACTTTTAGTCCGAGGTAAGCAGCTGCGGCAGAGAAGATTATGGCCATCAGTACACCCATACCCACCGAGTAGGGGGTAACCTCTTTGGGACTCTCTGTGGCTTTCATAATTGGCACATACTCTTCGCCTTCGGCCAGTGGGCGATAGGCATTGTCTGCGAGTTTTTTGATTTGTTTGTTTTCCGACATTGTTCTATTGTGTTTTTTGTAAATTTTCTTCAACCTACAAATATATAAATTTCCCTTGAAATTCCCAATCTTTGGCTCCTTATTTTCCCACTTTTAGTGGGAAGAGGGGTGCGGGTGTTGCAACTCCGCAAAAAAAGAGTACCTTTGTATGATATTTCAGCAGATAAGAGATGAAAAACATTCGCAACTTTTGTATAATCGCCCACATCGACCACGGTAAGAGTACTCTGGCCGACCGCCTCCTTGAACAGACTGCAACCCTCTCCGAGAGGGAACTGCAAAATCAGGTGCTCGACGATATGGACCTCGAACGTGAGAAGGGTATTACCATCAAGAGCCACGCCATCCAGATGCAGTATGTTAGGGACGGCCAGGCCTATACGCTCAACCTTATCGACACCCCCGGACACGTAGACTTCTCCTATGAGGTGTCGCGTGCCATTGCCTCGTGCGAGGGTGCATTGTTGGTGGTTGACGCTTCGCAAGGCATTCAGGCACAGACCATTTCTAACCTCTATCTCGCATTGGAGCACGACCTCGAAATCATTCCCGTAATCAACAAGATTGATATGGAGTCGGCTATGGTGGACGAGGTGAAGGACCAGATTGTGGAGCTGCTCGGTTGCGATGAGAGCGAGATATTGTGTGCATCGGCTCGCACGGGTGTCGGTATTGAGGAGATTTTGGATGCCATTGTGGACCGTGTGCCTGCTCCGCAGGGCGACGAGAACGCCCCCTTGCAGGCTCTGATTTTCGACTCGGTGTTCAACTCCTACCGTGGCATCATCGGATATTTTCGTGTGATGAATGGCACGCTTCGCAAGGGCGACCACGTTAAGTTTTTCAATACCGGCTCGGAGTATGATGCCGACGAGATTGGCGTGCTGAAACTCAAATTTGTTCAGCAGGACGAGATAAAGGCTGGCAACGTGGGCTACATTATGTCGGGTATCAAGGCCTCGAAGGATGTGAAGGTGGGCGACACCATCACCCACGTCGATAGGCCTTGCTCGGAGGCTGTGGAGGGCTTTGAGGATGTTAAGCCTATGGTCTTTGCGGGTGTCTATCCTGTGGATGCAAGCGAGTATGAGGACCTTAGGGCTTCGCTCGAAAAGCTCCAACTCAACGATGCTTCGCTCACCTTCGAGCCGGAGAGTTCGTTGGCGCTGGGCTTTGGTTTCAGGTGTGGCTTCCTCGGACTGCTGCATATGGAGATTGTGCAGGAGAGGTTGTATAGGGAGTTCGATATGGATGTTATTACCACCGTGCCTAACGTGTCGTTCAAGGTTACGACCAAGAAGGGCGAGGTGGTGGATGTGCACAACCCTTCGGGCCTGCCCGACCTCACAATGGTTGAGAAGATTGAGGAACCATATATTCGTGCACAGATTATCACCAAGACCGACTACCTCGGTGCTGTCATCAAACTCTGCATCGACAAACGTGGTACACTTGTCAATCAGGTGTTCCTCGGCCCCGAGAGGGTGGAGATTAACTTCGATATGCCTCTTTCGGAGATTGTTTTTGACTTCTACGATAAGTTGAAGAGTATCTCGCGTGGCTATGCGTCGTTCGACTACCACCAGACGGGCTACCGCGAGAGTAAACTCTCCAAGCTGGATATTCTGCTTAATGGCGAGCCGGTGGATGCGCTTTCGTCGCTCATCTACACCGACCACGCCTACGACTTTGGCCGTAAGATGTGCGAGAAACTCAAAGAGCTCATCCCTCGCCAACAGTTCGACATTGCCATTCAGGCGGCCATTGGTGCGAAGATTATCGCCCGTGAGACGGTGCGCCAGGTGCGTAAGGATGTTACGGCCAAGTGCTATGGCGGTGATATTAGCCGTAAGCGTAAACTGTTGGAGAAACAGAAGAAGGGTAAGAAACGTATGCGCCAGATTGGTAACGTACAGGTGCCCCAATCGGCATTCCTTGCGGTGCTGAAAATGGACTAACGGCCGTTGACCGTCAACCGACATAAAAAAACTCTCGGGTATTAAAATTCATACCCGAGAGTTTTTTGTTATTAGTCGTTAGCCTTTTAAGGAGGTTTGGGGATTCCCTTTCTGCCCCTCCGCCTCATTAGGTGGTGGCTTCCCCTGATTAGGAGAGCAGCCTTTCGAGGTCTGTGCAGAGGGTATCGCAGTTGTGCTCCACCGAGAAGAGGTCAATGAGAGGTTGGCGTTCCGAGAAGTCAATCTCCTTTTCGGCCATTGCGAGCGCCCTTTTCATACCCTCATACATACTCTCGGCGCTGTGGTTGCACTGTAGGATGGTGCGGTAGCCGGCAAAGAGTTCCCTCGATGGAGTATCCTTGCCCGTTTCGCACACAATCACTCGATTGACTCGCAGGTAGGATGCAATCTTACTCGAAAGGAACGGGTCTTTCTGTCGGTCGGCATCGATGTCGAGGAGCACTTGTGCCTCGGCAAAGAGTGGAGCGAGGTTGTCGGTGTAGGGAGCAATGGTAACGTGCTTTTGCTCCTCGGGAGTGAGAATCTTCTTGAAGTGGCGGAGCTTGAACTTCATACCCACCAACATCAACTCCGCATCGGGCCTCTCGGCAAGGATGCGTTTGAATGCGCCGAAAAGGTGGTCGGGGGTACGCAGGCCGTAGAGATTGCCTGTGTAGAGAAACAGCGGACGCTTGGAGGGCGGATTGATGTGCCACTCATCGGGCGACGTGGTGTAGACTACCGATGTCTGCAAGTTGGGCTTGTGCTTGAAGGTGGAGAGTTGGTACTCCAACATATGTTTGTTGGCCGATGCTACATAGTCGGCTGCCGACCAATTACGCCTAACAATCCTCAGCCTGCCGTTGTAGTCGTTCTTCTTTCTAACCCACCCACCCGGCGCAGGGATTGCATCCACGCCGTAGATGGCGAACTTACATCCCACCTTCTGTGCTATTATCCTGCCGCACACAGCCGGGGTGAGTTGGCTGTTGGCACACAAGGCCAGCACCACGTCGTAGTCCTGTGCCACAATCTCGGCAGCTTGTTTGCTCCAACGGTCAGAGATGGGGGTGGTGCCGAACCAACGTACACACTTACGATACCAACTGCCCATTTTTTTTGTAAAAGTCAGGTGGTAGTGGGTGCGTATATTGTCTATTTTGTTGTGTTCACCAACGGGGAAATTACGCAATAGATCCATTTCGATACCTTGTCGTGCGGCGATGTTGGCCAACACTCTATCGTAGACGGGGTTTGTTCCGTTTTCCGAGCCGAAATATATCGCAAGAATTTTCATTTTACTTGTGGTTAAGTATAATGCTATCAACTATTTACCTATGCAAAACTTGGAGAATACGTGGGCCAAAATCTCCTGGCTGCTAACCTCTCCTGTGATGGTTCCTATGGCATCCAATACATCCCTGACATCCTGTGCTACGAGGTCAGTGGAGAGTCCGCAGTTGAGGCCCTCGCGACTCCTTTGGAGTGCGTTCTCGGCACGAAGGAGTGCTTCGTGGTGGCGGCTGTTGCTCACCACAGCCTCGCCCCTCATTACGTCGCTTGTGTCCACCATTTGGCGTAGTGCCGTGAGGAATTCTTCCACACCCTCGCCCCTCTTGGCCGACATTGCAATCCAACCGTCGGGTAGGGTAGTGGTGGCTGTGCGGAGGTCAATCTTATTGAGTATCCTCACAAGTTTCTGCTCCTCACCAATGTTCACAAAGTCCTCGCCCACGCTGTCGAACATCTCCACCACAATCTGTGCCTCCGAGAGAGCCTTGTGGGTGCGCTCAATGCCCATCGCTTCGAGCCTATCGGCGGTGGTGTGCAGACCTGCGGTGTCTATGAAGCGGAACGTAACACCATCAATGACAACGCTCTCCTCGATGGTGTCCCTTGTGGTACCTGCAATGTCGCTCACCATAGCCCTCTCTTCGCCCACGATGTGGTTGAGGAGTGTGCTCTTGCCCACGTTGGGTGCGCCCACGATGGCCACAGCAACGCCCCTCTTTATGGCGTTACCCGTCGCAAAGGAGCGTTTCAGCCTAACCACCTCGCCCTCGATTTTATCCAACAACCCCACGAGTTCTCCTCGGTTGGCAAACTCAACGTCCTCCTCGCCAAAGTCGAGTTCGAGTTCGAGCAGTGCGGCAAGGTGGAGTAGTTCGGCCCTCAGGGTGGCGAGTGCTGCGGAATATGCTCCTCGGAGCTGGGTGTCGGCCATTGTGAGTGCGGCTTTGGAGTCGGCAGCGATAACGTCGGCCACCGCTTCGGCTTGCGAGAGGTCCATCTTGCCTGCAAGGAAGGCCCTCTTGGTGAACTCGCCTGCGGTGGCGGTACGTGCTCCGGCCTCCACTGCGAGCCTAACAATCTCGCTCACAACGTATGCCGAGCCGTGGCAGGCAATCTCCACCATATCGCCACCCGTGTAACTGTGTGGCGCACGATAGAGCGATACGACCACGTCGTCAATCCTCCTTGTGCCCTCCATAATGTAGCCATAGGCCATTGTGTATCCCTTCATTTCGGCTAATGGGCGACTGCTACCCACGGGGTGGAATAGCGTGTCGCACAGCGCAATAGCCCCATCGCCCTCGATGCGGACGATGGCTATGGCTCCCCCTGTGGGAGTGGTCGGTGCTACTATGATGTCGTTAAATAACATAAATCTTTTTTGTCTAACGTCCAACGTCCAACGTCTAACGTCCAACGTCCAACGTCCCATATCGGGAATATCTACGTTTGACCTCTATTTCAGGAAAATCTCCAACTTCTGGCCCACACGGATTTTCGAGGGGTCCTTGATGTTGTTCCACTTGCAAATCTGCTTCACCGTTACGCCATACTTGCGAGCAATGATGGAGAGGTTTTCGCCCTGCTTAACCTTGTGAATCTTGCTGTCGATGGTGAAGGTGGGTATCTCGCCATTCTTCCTCGGGTTCATATACTCGCGCAGATAGATGGTGTCCTTGCCCATAATCTCCGCTTCGTGGTCCAAAAACTTACCCACCTCGCCCACGGGCAACACAAGGCTATACTCTCTTCCCCTCACAGCCGGCACAATGTCCTGTTTGAATTGTGGGTTAAGTGCTCGGAGCACATCTTTGGGCGTTCCGATGGTGCTGCTCACTTGGTCGAAGTGCAAGATGCGACTGATGGTGAGCGTGTCGGTTGCTATGGGCAGCGGGGCTTCAATGGGCTTGATGCCGTGCTGCTTATGGTAGTGGAAAGCGTAGGTGGTGGCGATGAATGCCGGCACATACCCCCTCGTTTCGGGTGGCAGGTAGGGATAGAGTTCCCAGAAGGTCTTTCCTCCATCGGCCTTACGCAGTGCTTTGTTTACATTACCCGGTCCGCAGTTGTAGGCAGCCAATGCCACAAGCCAATCGCCATAGGTGTTGTAGAGATATTTGAGGAAGCGGCAACCTGCATTGGTCGATTTGACGGGGTCGAACCTCTCGTCAATAAACGAGCTGACCTCCAATTTGTAGCCCTTGCTGGTGCCATACATAAATTGCCACAATCCCGCAGCACCCTTTTTTGAGCGAGCCTTGGGGATGAGGGCCGACTCAATCACGGGCAACATCCTCAATTCGAGGGGCATTTGCTGTGCATCCAACTCGGCCTCAAAGATGGGGAAATAGTATTGAGCCCTGCCGAGTGCGTTGCTGATGACCTGCTTGTTGCGGGTGGTGTAGGAGATGATGTACTTGCGAACCACCTCGTTGTAGCTCAATGGTATGGCCGAGCCTATGGCTTTGAGCCTTTCGATATATACCGAGTCGGGAATCTCGCTTGCGGGCAGGTCAATGGTGTCGGCAAGGATTTGTGGATTGAGTATCTCCTCGCAGGCCATAAAACGATTTTTCTCGCTCCACACACACAACATCGAGTCCAACTTGGGCATCACGTTCTCCTCGGCCTTTGGCTCCACCGCCTTTGACACCACCGCCTTTGGCACCTCTACATTGGTGGCAGACTCTGCCTTTACCACCTCCTCCTCATCGGGACCATAGAGTTCCTCCTCGGTGGGTGGCGTTGGTAGTGTTTTACCCTGCGTGAGAGATTTGAGAATATCGTTTTCGTCGAGGCTTTGTGCTTGCACAACGGTTGCGCCCAGCAGTGCGAAAGCCAAGCAAATAAAGACTCTTTTCATTTAGAAATTGAATGACATACTGAACCCGAGGTTGTTGGTGAGTCCATCGGGGCCGGCGGTTTGTGTGATTTGAGGACGTACCTCCATTGAGAGGTTGTCGCTGATGTCGTAGGCCTGCATATGTGCATCGATGTGTGCGTCGGCCACCTGCACCAGGTAGACCGCAACGGTACCGATGATTGCAAGGTCCCTGTTACGTCGGTAGGAGTTCTTGATGGAGCGCAACGATTCCTCGGAGGTGTTGGGGAACTCGCCCACGGTGTTGTCGTCGCCATCGGTAGCGAGGTCATAGGCGGTCTTGAAACGGTCATAACCCCTTTGGTTCCAATCGATAACATAGACCATCGAAGCCAAACCGGCCACCACAATGGGAACTTTCCAATAACTACCGTTGTAGATTTGGCCCGCACCGGGACATACCAGCGATAGTGTGGTCGCCTTTTGGATGTGCGAGAGGTCGGAAGGGTAGTTCATAACACCATCCACAAGGAAGCCCATATAGGATGCTACGGCTGCACCCCACAGCAGTGTGCGGTAGTTTTGGTGTTTGAGCATCTTGGTTTGCACAGGTGTGCGGTCGGCTTGTGTGGTGTTGGGGTTGGCCTTCATCACATCATACTCGGCCTTGTATTGTCTGTACAGCTTATCTTGCTTCAAACCAGCCAATATCGGGAGGCTGATTGCTGCATACTCTACCGGTATTTTCCAATAGTTCTCCTCATAGAGTTGGGCGAAACCGGGCAAAACTGCGCTTGCTGCCGTAACGAGCGAGAAGGATAACGAGTCGCGGAAGAGCCAATTGTATCGCTCCTTTTTGAGAGTGTCGGCAGCGAGTGAGTCGGCCCCTACGGCCAGCGAATCGGTCGCTAACACTTTTGGCAACAGAGTATCCCTGCGTGTAGTGAGCGAGTCGATGCGTCCCTGCATTGTTGCAATAGCAGTGGTGTCCTCCTGTGCGAGTCCCTCACGGGCCACAATCAGCGAGTCAATGAGTCTGGAAAGGTCGGCTGCTTCGAGCGAATCCTGCTCGGGGGTACGCACCTTTATGGCTTGCCTGAGGCCCGACTTAATCTCAAAACCCTGTGTGAAGTCGGCAATGGCAACGACCTCTTTTTTCTTCTTTTTCTTCTTTTTGTCCTCTTCCTTCTGCTCTTTGTTATTGGTGGTCTGCTCGGCCTTGGTGGCTGTGGTCTGGGCCACAACCTCACTCGGCAGCGCTATCCACACTACCGCCAACAACATTAGACGAATTATGTTCCCTTTGAACCTAACCTTCATACTTTGTGTGGTTGCAATCTTTCTTTGGGACTATTTGGTCAACTTGTCGAGTTTATCCACAAGGCCTGCAATCTGCTGGTCGTTGGAGAAACCAATCACAATCTTACCACTACCATCGGCTGCGCGCTTGATTTTGATATCCTCGCCCACGAGTTTGGAGAGCTGCTCCACAATGCGGGTGTATATTTCTGGGAACTCCTCCTCTGTGGTAGCTTCGGTTGTGGTCTTACCCTCTGTGAGTTTCTTGACGAGTTGCTCGGTAGCCCTCACGGAGAGTTCCTTTTTGATTACCTTCTTAACCACCGAAGGCTGTGCCTCTTCGGGTGCGGCAGCAATGGCCTTGGCGTGGCCCATTGTGATAAGGTTACCCTTGAGGGCAGCCTGCACCTCGGGGCACATCGAGATAAGACGGAGATAGTCGGCAACGGTTGAACGCTTCTTACCAACCCTCTGCGCCACAGTCTCCTGTGTTACGCCACACTCGTCAATGAGCCTTTGGAGCGAAATGGCAATCTCCATTGCGTTGAGGTCCTGACGCTGGATGTTCTCCACGAGTGCCATCTCGTGCAACTCCTTGTCGTCGGCCTGGCGGATGTAGGCAGCAATGGTCTTGCGGCCTGCGAGTTTGGAGGCCCTCCACCTACGCTCACCGCTGATGATGATATATTTTCCGCTCTCCTCCTTACGCACCGTGATGGGCTGAATGAGGCCGAGGGTGGCAATCGAGTCGGCCAACTCCTCCAAAGCATCGTCGTCAAAGACGGTGCGAGGCTGCTTGGGGTTGGGTATGATGCTCTCGATGTCAATCTCTTCCATACGGCTCACGGCGGGCAACTCCTCCACATATTGTTCCATTTCGAGGATTGCGCTCAGTCCGCGTCCTAAACCTTTTTGTTTCATATCTTCGCTGTTGTGTTGTTTGTCAAACGTGGTTTCTGGGGGTGCTTATTTCTTGCGGTTGCGGCGTAGGAACTCTTTTGCAAGTTCCATATAGCACTTGCTACCCGAGGAGGCAGCGTCGTGCAGAATTACGGGTACACCGTGGCTGGGGGCCTCGTCGAGCCTAACGCTACGCACGATGATGGTGTCGTAGGTGAGGTGCTTGAAGTGCTCTTTAACCTCGAAAGTAACCTGATTGGCCAGACGTGAACGAGAGTACATCGTCATAAGAAAACCCTCGATTTCGAGCGCAGGGTTGAGCTTGCCCTTAACCATCTTGATGGTGGCGAGCAGCTTACCCAGACCTTCCAATGCGAAGTAGCCACACTGCACGGGAATCAATACCGAGTCGGCGGCAACGAGTGCGTTCACGGTGGTAAAGCCGAGGCTGGGGGAGCAGTCAATAAAGATGTAGTCATATTGGTCCCTCACCTCGTCGAGCACCTTTTTCATACGGAAGTGTCCGTCGGAGAGTCCTGCGAGTTCGGCATCGGCACCCACGAGGTTGATGCTGCTTGGCAGGATGTGGAGTTTTTTCACATCTTCGGATTGCTCAATCACATCGGTGGCATTGCATTTGCCAACGATGCACTCATAGATGCCGTCGTTCTTGATGTCGAAACCAAGACCGGAGGTTGCATTTGCCTGTGGGTCAGCATCCACGAGGAGTATTTTTTTGCCCATAATGGCAAGGTTTGCGGCGAGGGTGATTGCCGTAGTTGTTTTGCCCACACCACCTTTTTGATTGGCAAGGGCGACGATTTTACCCATAGTTAATCTGAATTTAATAGAGCAAAAGTAACTATTTTCTCCGAAACTTTCCCAATTTTTGGTAAAAATTACTACATTTGAACTCGGAAAGTGCAAATTTATAATTTGAGCCGATAGTGTGGAGTTGGCATTAAATGGACGGTTTGCACGATATAATATAAAGATTATCAGATAGTTGAATTTACTTATATGAACAAAAACATTAACAACACATCCAACGCCCCCGAAGAGGTTGTAGAGGTGGGTGTTGAGGTTGCTAAAAATGAGGTCGCAACGGGGGCGAAAGAGCACCCCAAAACCGAGCCCCAAGCAGGCCCCAAAACCGAGCCCCAAGCAGGCCCCGAAACCGAGCCGAAATTGGCCGAAAAAGTAGTAAGAAAGAGATTCCCTTCGTGGGTGGATTTGTTCGCCACGGTGGGGGTGTTTGTGCTGTCGAGTTTGGTGGGTAGTATTGTGGCTATTGTGGTTATGAAAGCACGTGGGGCAGAGAGTCTTACGCCCGACCTCACGTTGCTCTATTACCTTATCCAAATGCTCCCTCCGATTGGGTATGTTGCCTGGTTGCGCCACAAGGCGGGAAGGCCTTGTGGGGTGCACATCGGGGTGCGAAAAGTGAACCTCCCGATGTTGCTTTGGGGAGTGGTTGTGCTGATGGCTTCGAGCGTGGTTTTGGAGCCATTGTTGCTGCTCTTCCCGAAGGAGGAGTATCAGAATGTTACCGATATGGTCGGACTTGGCGGTTGGGCCATTTTGTCGGTTGTGGTGTGCGCTCCTGTTTTGGAGGAGATTTTGTTCCGTGGACTCATTTTTGAGTCGTGTAGGGAGAGGTTTGGCAGTGGTGCTGCGGTGCTGATTTCGGCCCTGCTGTTTGGTCTTGTCCACGGTGTGCCGGTGCAGATTATCAACGCCTTTGTGGTGGGCCTCATCTTCGGATATGTCTACCTGCGTACGGGCTCGCTGCTGTCGGTTATTTTGTTGCACGTTGTCAACAACGGCATTGCCTACATTTCGCTGGCCTTCTTTGGGGATGCAGCCGACACCACACTGCGCGATTTGATTGGCCCCGATTGGTTGTATTGGACCGTCTATGGCCTTTCGACGGTGGTCTTTGTCTATGCAATGGTGCGCCTTGTCCTCACCCTCCGCAACGAGACCGAGTTGGAATAGAGTGGCAAATATACCTATCGCCCTACCGCTGTGGCGATTGAATGGAAAATGCTCTTCGACTGCGAGGAGCATTTTTTTGTAAAATAATGAAAAAAAGATTGCGTTTGCGAGAAAATTTGCATAACTTGCACTCGCAATATGAGTTTAACCTTTTAATCTAACCACAAATGAAAAGGAAAACTATCTTGGTGACCATAGTTGTCGCCTTTGTCGCATTGGTTTCTTGCGACAATCAAATCGTTTATTTAGAGTGTAATAATGTCTTGTCTACCCACGTTGAGAGGGTGGTGGAAGGCGGAAGGCACTTTAATCCTCACTCTGTTGAAGCGATGAGAAAAGCGTGTTCAATCCTCTATCCTACTTCTCGTAACGGAATTGATTTGGCAGACGAGGTAATCGTTGCAACTCACAAGTATATGAGATTTCTTCCCACAACCAAGGAACAGATGGATGCGTTGCTCGATTTGGATTGGGAACTTTTCAATTATCCTATGGATTATGAATTCCCCGATAGCGTTAACTTGGCGGAATATCACGATCCGGCAATTCCGGAGGACCAAATCACTTGGCAGTACACGGTCATACCTATAAACGAACCTATACCAGATACGATAACCTATCAGTTGTTGGAGGAGTGTTATTTGCCGGATGATGAAGAAGAGGAAGTGGAAACAAGTGCAGGTATGGTAAATATTGCTCAAATAGAGAGTTTATCCTATGAACTTGCAGCAGGAGGTAATGGCAGTGATGTGTCTGTTATGGCATTGGCCATGCAAACTTACACGGGCACAATAAAGGTTGATAATACTCCTGTTAAAGGTGTTAAGGTTCGAATGAAGAGTGGTCTTGTTGTCAAAACGACATATACATCAAGCGTGGGAGCATATAGTATTCGAGGAAGACTGGGTAATTCTCCTAAAACAGAGGTCTTATTTGAAAATCAAAAAGATTTTAAGATAGGATATGATTTTCAACTAATTTTGCCTTCGACCATGTCTCTTGGCACTTCACGTAGTGTTAATTTTAGTAATGATAACAACAAAGGGCGGGTGTTATCTCTTGTGAATAATGCCGCGTACGATTACTACAATTGGTGTGGTACAAAGGGGATTGCACCGCCTCCTGCAAATATGCGTTTGTGGGCAATGACCGTAGGTGGAGGAGGAGCTGCTTGTCCTATGTTGCATCATTGCGTACCTCTTGTTTGGAAGCTCGGTTTTGCAGAATTTGTGGAGTATCTATTGATTGGTGATGTGGGATCGGCTCTAATAGTTTCAGCCATATTGCGCACCTTGTTGACTTTGCTTGGACCTGATGTTGTGTTGCTTGATGTGGATAACGCAAGCCAAGAAACAATTTTTAGAAATACTTGTCACGAATTAGCTCATTCATCTCACTTTCGGGTTGTTGGAAGTAATGATTTGGCACGTGCTCGTTGGTGGGTTAATGTGTGTGATTATGAGGTACTCCAAGGAGTTATGAATGACGGGGATCCGTACGGTGATGGTACTGCTTCGAACTGTGGATGTGCGGGTGTGACGGAGTCGTGGGCGCATGCCATTGAAATGTTTATTGTTCGTGAAATATATTACGGATACCCTTCTTTGAATACGCTTCATTTAGAGTTTCCAACACAAAGTAATGGAGAGGCTGATGCGGATTTTTACAAAGGAGATTATTGGTTTAAACCGCAAGTATTTTGGAATATGTATAGCGAAGGAGTTTCATTGTCTGAAATATATCAACAATTAGTGGCAAGTGCATCTTCGCTAAGGGCTTTGAAAAATCGACTGTTGACATTTGGCCCTGATGAATATGAGGATTTGATAACTGAAATTTTTGGCAGATATGGATTTTAGGAACGTTTCAAGATGGTTGGGCAGGGCGTTGATGATTGTGTCAATGCCGCTGTTCTTGTGTTTTTCGTGTCCGGCGGACCACTCCACGCCATACAATTGTTACAGAGAGATTTACAACGCAACATCGCAACCGCTTCGTGTGGTGTATGGTACATTCAATGAAGCAGACACGGAGTTTAAGGAGGGTAGAGTACAATGGGAAGAACTCCTTCCAGTCAATGGGGTGTATATTCCCGCCATTCCGCACAATGTGTTTCGCTACGAAGATGATGTGCAGTTGAGCAATGCCACCGAGCCCGCCCCTTGGAAGATGGTCTTTTTCAACGAGGAACGCACCAAGGTGTTGTATGTTGTGGGTGGCGAAGATTTTGGCAATCCGGCAGTATGGGCCTCCGAGAGGTGGCAGTCCTATCCGGAAAAACACCAACAATGGTTTCCCTCTCAAATGGACGAACCGCACGCTTATCACACGTTTGTCTATTGGACTATGACGTTGACCGACAGTATGTTGAGGACGGAGTGAGGGGTTATGTTGAATGTTTTCTATAACGGGAGATGTTATGAAAAAGATGAGAATGATTATCGCTATTGTTAGTGTGGCGGTGTTGTGCTGCTCGTGCGAGGGGTGGATTGAGGTTTTGGATGCGGTTGTTACAAAGGAGAACAATAAGTTCCCCGAAAATCAATATTGGATAAGGGCTTATCGTGCTATCAACAACCAGACCTCGCAGCCGTTGAGGGTTGTCTATGGTTTCTTTGACTATGGCCCCACGTTGCCCGATGGTGGAGAGATGTGTGATTATCCCGTTGGGGTGGGTGAGAAGGTGATTACGAATTGTTGTGCGGCGTTTCGTGAAGAGGATGAGGTCGTGGTTTCCAACTTCGATATATACCCATCGGAAAAGTCTCGTTCGCAGAAGATAATTATCTATGATGCCAATCGTTTAAAAGTGCTCTATGCGATTGATTATGAGGGGATGAAAGATGAATCCTTGTGGCCGAATGATAGGGAATTGAATGATGGACACGTTGTTATGGGCGACTACTTGGAGTGGTACATCATTGAGGATATTGAACGAGGGAGGCTCTATGATTACACCTTTCTCTATTGGACTGCTACACTTACCGACGAAATGTTGGCCGACTGGGCCGAACGGAACGAAGGAGGGGGTGGAGAGTAGATTCCGAAAGAGAAAACACCCTCCGAAAGATGTTTTTGCAAGGCAGGCCCGATAATAATGCGGGCCTGCTTTGCGTTTTTAACTCTAAAGAGTTATCTTTGCGCCCGTATTTATGAGAAACCTACGCCACATAATCCTTTCCGCTTTGCTTGCCATAGTGCTGTTGGTGGGCTGTGAGCGTCTGCCGCAGGACAAAGTCATCGCCTCGGTGGGCGAGAGCGTGTTGATGCTCTCGGAGGTGAGGGCTGCAACCCTTGCGCTGTCGGGTGCCGATAGTGTGAAGGTGGCGCAAAACTTTGTGGACCAATGGGTACGCAAGCAGGTCAAGCTCCAAGAGGCCGAGCGAGAGTTGGCCTCCTCGATGGGCGAGATTGACCGCCTGGTGGACGAGTATCGAACCTCGCTATTGGGTGGCAGGCTCGAACAACAGTATCTGCGTGGACGTATGGATACGCTCATCACGGACAGTATGGTCAAAAAATATTTCGCTGCCCACCGCTCCGACTTTGTTATGGACCGCACCGTCTTGAAGGGCCGCATCGTACGACTGCCCGACAACTACCGCCAATCGGTTAAACTATTCAACCTGATGGGCTCCAAGAGCGAAGAGAAACAGCAGGACTTTTTGGACCTCTGTATGAAAAACAACTTCGAGTTGCACACCTTCGATAGTTGGGTTGACTTCAAGGAGTTTCTCTCCTACCTGCCTGTGCGTAGGGATAAGAATTATGACTACATTCTTTCTGGTGGCGAGATTCGCCAGATGGCCGATGCCGACAGTAAATACTTTATTCAGATACACGACGTTATAAAACAAGGCTCCAATGCTCCCTACGAAAGGGTGGAGGATATGGTGCGCCGCATCCTCTTCAACCGTCGCAGGACCGAGCTTATCACCTCCTACAACGACAGCCTCTATCAGAGTGCCCTTTCGGAAGGGGTGGTGACGATTAACAACATTGAATAGAAAAACGAAAGAAAAGAGAAGATATGAAAAGATTTTTTATTGGTGTAGTGGTTGCTTTGACAACCATTGGTAGTGTGTTTGCCCAGCAGGTGGTAGCCGACAAGGTGGTTGCTGTGGTGGGTAACTCCGCCATTCTCTACTCGGAGGTTGTCGATTTCAGCAAGCAGGTGCTCCAACAGCGCAGGGAGCGTGGCTACACTTCCGACCGCTCGGCTATGAGCGAGGCATTGGAAAACCTTATGCTCCAAAAGATGCTCTACAATCAAGCCCTTATCGACTCGGTTGAGATTAACCTTGATGGTGTGGCTGAGAGTGTGGATAAACAGGTGGATGCGATGATTGCCGATGCTGGCTCCATTGCTGCTTTGGAGGCCCGTGAGGGTAAGCCTGTCTATGAGATTAAGGCCGATATGCGCACTATGGCCGAGGAGGGACAGTATGCCCAAATGATGAGGATGACCATTATGAACAAGGTTACGATCACACCGGGTGAGGTTGAGAAATACTACAACTCGTTGCGTACGGATATGCTTCCCATCGTGCCCGAGCAATATGTTTATGCCCAGATTACCAAACTTCCATCTTCTACCACGTTGGTGAAACAGCGCACTCGTGAGAAATTGTTGGAGATGAGGGAGCGTATTGTTGGTGGTGCAAGGTTTGATATGCTGGCCCGTATGTATTCGCAGGATCCTGGTAGTGCATTGCAAGGCGGTGAGATGGACTTTATGTCGGCCGAGAGCTTCGAGAAACCCTTTGGCGAGGCACTCACCAAGCTGCAACCCGGTCAGGTGAGTGGTGTGGTTGAAACCGTCTATGGTTTCCACATCATCCAACTGATGGAGAAGAAGGGCGACCTCTATAAGAGCCGCCATATCCTCCTGCGCCCTACCTTTACCGACTTGGAGCTGGCCGAGGACTTGAATATGCTCGACAGCCTTGCCACCGAGATAAAGGAGGGACACATCTCCTTTGAGGAGGCTGCCAGACTACACTCCGACGACAAGTATTCCAAACAGAATGGTGGCCTTGTAACCAACCACGAGATGCTCGAAATGTATGGTGCCAACGACACCAGCTACTCCCGCACGGTCTTCTATAAGGAGGAGCTCGGTGCAGATTATACCTATATGCGCTCTCTCAAACCGGGCGACATATCAACTCCTTTCCAGAGTGCCGATATGAGGGGTAACACCCTTACGAAGATTATCAAACTCATTGAGATTATCCCCTCGCACACCGCAAGCCTTGCTAATGACTACCTCCAAATTGAGGAGATTGCCCTGCAAAACAAACAGCAGAGAGAGTTTGAGGAGTGGTTAGACAAGAAAATTGCCACTATGTATGTGAAGATTGACTCCTCGATGGACACCTCGGAGTTTGAGAACAAAGCGTGGATTAAGTAGGTATTCAGCAAAAAGAAGAGAGGAACGAGAGAGTGAAACGTATTGCCTACATATTGCTTCTGGCACTGCTTTGCGTGGGTGGTGCAGACGGAAGTGCCTATGCTCAACGCCCCCGTAACAAGAAGGGCGAGGAGCTCAAACCGGTGGATATGAAATCACGCCGCACAAGGCCCGTACCTGTGGGCGACTCCACGGGCTATGCGCTGGTGGGCGATGTGGTGTTGGTCCACAATGGCTCGGTCATTACGTGCGATAGTATGGTGCGTTACAGCGATAAGCAGATGACCTGCTTTGGTAATGTAATCATCAAGAAGGACGACACCTACATCTATGGTGATAGGGCAGAGTATAGTGGCGAGAAGAACGAAGCAAGGGTTTTTTCGCCGTTGATTAAGGTGCTCAACAAAGACGCAACGCTCTATACCTACAATCTTACGTTCAATACCAAGGACAACGTTGGTCGGTTCTATGGCGGTGGCTGCTTCACCAATGGCGAGAACCAGATGGAGTCGGAGAGGGGATATTTCTATGCCGACTTGGACGAGATGGTTGGTGTTGATAGGGTGGAGTTGCGTAACGACACCTATGAGATGAAGTCCGACTCGGTCAACTACAACTCCGACTCGGAGGTGGCCAAATACTTCACCCGCAGTGTAACGTGGAAGAATGATGGCGAGATTCTCTCCTCCAACGAGGGCGAGTACCACAACAAGGTGGAGCGATATATTTTCCGCTCGGATGCCTATGTATTGAGCAAGGATAAGGAGATGTGGGCCGATACGATTGACTATAAGTCGATGATTCAGTTCATTGAGTTGAAACACAACGCCCAGATTCGTGACGAGGAGCACAAGAGTATAGTTTTTGGCGACTACGGCAACTACGACGACCGCACGGGCGATACGTTCCTCACAAAGGAACCCTCCTATATCACCTATGGCGATAGTGATGGCGACAATGTGGGCGACACGGTCTATATGCGTTCCGACTCGATGTTCCTCTACACCATCGACTCGCTGGGCTATTGCACCCTCACGCGCCCCGACTCGGCAACGTTGGCTGCGATGTTGGCTGCCAAAGCCGACTCCATACAGCAGGCCATAAGGGCCAAGTTTGTGGCCGATAGTACCGCTTTGGCCGAGGCAGTACGCAAGGAGTTCCTGATTGACAGCCTCACGTCGGCCAGAGAGTCTCTGCTGGCAGGAGAACTCACCGATAGCCTTACGAGTGTGGCCGATAGCCTTCTGGGTGTGCTCGATAAGATGCAGGACATACAGAGGGATAGCCTGGGTAATGTGATAGAGAAACAGGTGGTACAGACGGATAGTCTTACTATGGGTGCCGACTCGCTGACGATGGCGACCGATAGCCTTACGATGCAGACGGATAGTATCGCACAGGACACCACAACCCACCGCATAATGCTCGGACTGCGTAACGTGAAAGTGTTCCGTAGGGACTTCCAGGGCGTTTGCGACTCGATGTTGATGTTCTCGGTCGATAGCACCGCACAGCTCCACCGCAACTCGGTGATGTGGAACGAGCTGAACCAGATAACCTCCGAGAGAGCCGACATCTATACCCGCAACCAAAAACCATATAGGGCTCTCTTCTCCGAGGGTAAGCCACTGATGGTGTCGGAGTTGGATACGGCCCACTACAATCAGGTTGCCGGCAAAACCATTGAGTCGTTCTTCGACGAGGAGGGTGTGATGTATAAGACCGACATTGTGGGCAATGCGCAGACCTATTATTATATGGTGGACGATGCCGATGGCGCAATGATGGGCTTCCTTGTGGCGGAGAGTGCCGATATGACCTTCGATATTGAGGACAATACGGTGGTGGGTATTACCTATCGTGGCGACCCTGTCTATACGATTTACCCGATGGATAAGATACCTGCCGACCAAGCCCAACGCCTGCCTAACTTTGCGTGGTACATTGAACTGAGACCCACGAGGGAGGTTATTATGGGCCGAAGGAGTATCAACCCCACCGAGAGGGAGAGATATGAGCGTATGCGCCGCCCGCAATTCCCCATTACCTACTCTATTGAACGCCACCGAGAGTCGCTGGTGCTGAATGGCGGTTGGGCCGATAGGGATGACGACATTTCGGAGATGGCCTATGAGTTTATCGAAAAGGTGACGGACAAATAGCCTACGAGTCTGTTTTGTGGACGGGCAACCGACAGATAGAAAACTCTCGGGTAACGAATTCGTTACCCGAGAGTTTTGTTTTGGCTGTCAACTGATTGCCGCCACTGATGGTCTAAAAATTCACCTCAAAACGACAGGTGAGCATATTGTAACCCACACCTACGCTACCCATTGATGAGTCCACCTCGTCGGGATTGGTGGTTGGCTCGCCGGCGGCATTGTGGCCCACGATGAGCTTGCCGTTGCCGTTGGCGTACTTGTTGTTGGTGACATACTGATAGTTGAGCATCATCTTTATATTGGGGTTTACGTAGTAGTTGAGTCCTGCTGTCCAAGCGTTTGCAGCACCGCCATAGATGCCCTGACTGTCGAGGTCGAGGCGGTCGAAACGTGCACACAACTCCATATCGCCCCAATCACGTCCCGGAGTGATGCGGGTATATTTCGCACCGCCCGCATCGTAGTTCTGCCTACCTCCAAACAACAAGTAGCCGGCTTGTGCATAGATGCCGTAGAAGTGCTTGGTGGTGCCGTTATGAACGTGGATGTTGTCGGCCAAGTAGGCAGCTTCCCATCGCAGACCTTTCCAGTGGCCGGCGAGTTCGGCGGTCATCATCACCTCGTGGTTTACGTCGGCAATGTTGCCCGTGTCGAGATATTTCTTGCGGTTGATGTTGGTGGCGTTGCGCGAGGAGATACGCACAGCACCCCACTTGGAGGGCGACATATCGGCCTTTGGAGTGCGATAGGAGGCGGCAAAACCGATGTGCAGCGACGCATCTTCCATATTGCATAGTGGCCTCAGTACAAGCTTACCTGTGAAGGAGTGGCCCGGCCCACGCCCATAGTCTTTGTTGTTGTCCTCCACATTGGTCCTCACCTCGGCATCCTCCACGGGTTGGAAGAACACACCTGCGGTGGCCCATAGGAACGGGATGTTGTATTTTGCCTGCAAACCGATGTGGCGCGAGGGTGCAAAGGCGGTGGCCATAGGACGCTCAATGAATTGCAGGTAGCGACTTGTGGTGTTGCGCTGCATCGAAAAGTTCTCCTTGAAGTTGCCCACTTGGAACTCGAAATTACGCAGACCATCGTAGCGCATATAGGCATCTTTGAGTTCGAGAATACCGTTTGCGAGGTCCATATCCAACTCGCCATACCAATCCCTGCGCAACTGTCCCTTGATGGCGAGTCGTGCACGGCGTATGCTCACACCGTCGCCAATGGGGTCAGCACCCTCCGGCTCGCCCCAAAACATTGCGCCATCGGTCTGTACCCTCACATCAAACCAGATGCGATAGTCGGCCTTGCGGTTGTAGAGCACAAGAAAACCATCCTGTGCTTCGGCTTTGAGTGGGATGGTGCTCACCTCCAGGCCATATTGGTTTACGTCTGTACCCATTTCGGTCATTGAGTGGTCGCCATTTTTGTGGTGATGGTGGCCCTTGTGCTGAGCCATAACATCGTGTGAGGCCCAAAGGATGGGCACAACTGCAACCAAAAGTTGTAAAAATCTTTTCATAAGTTCTGAAATTTAGTTGGTTTGTTGCACGACATACCTACAAATTGAGTGCCGAGAGAGTATATTATCGGACAAAATCCCTATCTTTGTGTGCAAATTACCTATCCCTAAAACAAAAAACATTTCCTATGGATGGACAACCCGATAGGGGCTTGCGACTCCTTTCACTCGATGCACTCCGAGGCTTTGATATGATTTTCATCATTGGCGGTGCAGGACTTATTGCCTCCCTTTGTGGTCTATTTCCCGACTCGCCCTTTGCCGAGTGGCTCGCAGGGCAGATGCACCACGTTAAGTGGGACGGTTTTGCACATCACGACACCATATTCCCACTATTCTTGTTTATAGCCGGCATATCTTTCCCCTTCTCGTTGAGTAAACAGCGACTTGCTGGGGTGACCAATGGGACGATTTGCCTCCGTGTGTTGCGCCGAATGTTGGTGCTTTTTGCGCTCGGATTGGTCTATAACGGCCTTTTTAGGCTCCAATGGGACACACTGCGCCTGCCCAGCGTGCTGGGGCGTATTGGCGTGGCATGGGGCTTGGCTGCGTTGATGTGTGTGTGGTTGCGCCCACAGGTGAGGGTGTGGGTATCGGTGGCCCTGCTGGTGGGCTATTCGCTACTGTTGACCATCCCTGCGCCTGATGTGGCGGAGGGGGTAGGAACTCTCACAAAGGAGGGAAATATTGTGGGGTATATCGATCGTCTGCTGATGCCAAACCACATCTATTGGCGTGGCGTTATGGACCCCGAGGGAGTGCTTAGCACCCTGCCCGCTGTTGTTACCGCAATGCTGGGTATCTTCACGGGAGAGTGGGTGTTGCGCCCCAATGTGTCGGGTGGACGTAAGGTGCTCGCAATGGCTGTGGCTGCGGTGGTGATGCTTGTCCTCGGAATGGTTTGGAGTCTTTGGCAACCCGTCAATAAGATGCTATGGACAAGCCCCTTTGTGCTCACGGCAGGAGCCTATTCGTTGGCAATGTTTGCCCTTTTCTACTACATTATCGACGTGCGTGGCCATCGACGTTGGGCCAACTTCTTGCGTATCGTGGGTGTCAATTCCATAACCATATATCTGCTCCAAGAGATTGTTAGCTTCAATGGCGTGACTCGCTTCTTTTTGGGAGGCCTTGCCGAGGTGCTGCCCGAAGAGTGGGGAGCCGTGGTGTTGTCGCTGGGCTACCTTGTAGCCTGCTGGGGTGTGTTGTGGTTGCTCGATAGAAAAAAGATTTACCTTAAAGTGTAGACAACGAAACTCAAATAGTGATGAAAGAACTAAAAGAACGCATCCTGAGTGATGGACGCTGCCTCCCTGGGGGCATACTCAAAGTGGATAATTTCATTAACCACCAGATGGACCCCGTGCTTATGAAACGTATGGCCCAAGAGTTGGTGGTGCGCTTGGGCGGGTGTGGTGCCAACAAGATTCTCACCGTTGAGGCCAGCGGTATAGCCCCCGCCATTATGGTGGGTTATTTGATGGAACTACCTGTGGTGTTTGCCAAAAAGAGAGTGCCGAGCACTATGGAGGGAACGCTCACTGCCGAGGTCTTTTCCTTTACCAAAAACCGTACATATACCATCTGTGTCAGTGCCGACTACCTTCACAAGGGCGATAGGGTACTTTTTGTGGACGACTTCTTGGCCAATGGCAATGCAGCGTTGGGTGTGCTCGAATTGGTCGAAAAGAGTGGCGCAGAGATTGTGGGTATGGGCTTCCTGATTGAGAAGTCATTCCAAAAGGGTGGCGAAGTGTTGCGTAGGCGTGGTGTGAAGGTGGAGTCGCTTGCACGCATCGCCTCGCTCGACGACTGCAAGATTACATTCAACGAGTAGGGGGAGGGGCCATATTTGTGTTCGCATCACTACATAGTTTGGCAGGAAGGATAAAAATGGAATACCAATTTGCTCCACCCGCGAAAAATACATATCTTTGCGAGTTAAATATTAAAAACGTAAAAAAAAGACAACGCTATGAAACTTCAAGACATTTTGGCTATCTCCGGCGAGCCCGGTCTTTATCAATATATCGCAAGCAGCCGTAATGGTGTGATTGCAGAGTCGCTCGTTACGGGCGCACGTAAGAACTTCTCTGGTACCCACGCAAGGGTTAGCTCGCTGGCCGAGATTTCCATCTTCACCGAGGACGAGGATGTTACCCTCTCGCAGGTACTTTCGGACCTCTATGCCCACACCAAAGGCGAGCAGACCATCTCCCACAAGGCTTCCGAGAAGGAGTTGAGGGATTTGTTTGGCGTGGTTATCCCCGGTTATGATAGGGAGCGTTTCCACCTCTCCGATATGCGTAAGGTTGCCCAGTGGTTCAACATTCTTGTTGCCGCAGGTATGACCGATTTCTCCATCGAGGAGCCCGAGGTTGCAGAGGAGGAAGAGTAGAGAATTCAAAATTCAAAATCCAAAATCATTCCCCTCTAAATTGGGAGAGAGTGCCAAAGGTGGGGATTGTGTGTAAGTGGTGCTAAATGCTGAAAAAGAGTAGGAACATATTGTGGTCGGCTGTGGCCTTTGTGGGTGTGCTGTTGTGTAGCTGCAACGGCCCCGACATACCTGTGCCCGAGCCCGAAATTCCTGCTGAGCGTATCATAGCCTACACTGCTTCGGAACAAACGGCTCCATTTGCTACGGGTGCTTTTATGGCCCGTATTCAGGATAACCGCTTCACGCCCGAAGGCGAGGGCGGTTCGGGAGAGATTATTTTTGAGAGTCCCGTATTTGCCATTGGCAACATTGCCTTTATGAATTGCACCTCGCTGTGGAGTGTGGAGATTCCTTCGGAGGTTACGATGATTGGCAGGAAGGCCTTTGAGGGTTGTAAGTCGCTGCAAAGGGTTGATATTCTTGGTGATAAGATTGTAACCATCGGCTCCGAGGCTTTTCTGAATTGTGAGTCTTTGGAGGAGATTACCATTCCTGATGAGGTTGTGGAAATCTCTGTTCATACGTTTGATGGCTGTAAATCGCTGAGGACTATCAACTTTGGAACGGGAGTGACTGATATCTATGACAAGGCTTTCTATGGCTGTGAGTCGTTGGAGGTGCTGGACATTCCGGCCAATGTGATATTCTTGGGCAACAACTGCTTTGATGGTGCCGAGAGCTTGCAGGAGGTCTATATTAGGGGCGATAGGGTGCTGGAAATTGGTTATAGGGCCTTTTCGACCGCAAAGTCGGATTTGAGGATATATGTGCCTGCCGATCTTGTGGACGAGTACAAGGCAAACACTCTGTGGAGCACCTATGTCAACAACCTTCACCCATTGAAAAATTAGTCGGGCATAGGGCACAGAGGACCCATAAAACAGACAAAAAAGGAGATGCATCTGCATCTCCTTTTTGCGTTGTCGCACGGCGCGGCCATCGGTACAAATGAATGGTAATCTAAAATTCCGGCTTATTGGTCAAAATGTGCCAATTTAATCAACAAAGGGGAGGCCCAGAGCCTCCCCTTAATTGTACGTTATAAACCCCATAGGCCCTATATGACCTATAAGCCTTATATGTAATTAAAAATCGTAACCCACGATTGCAGAGGCGTCGTAGCTCCAATACGATGCAGCCCTGTAAGCCTCTACGCTCGCGGTGGGCACATAAATCTTGCGGCCCGAGGCATTGCTGCCGAACATATAAGAACCTCCGGTTGGTGGTGTTGTGGGCTTGCAATATACCTCTTTCAGCGAGGAACAATTGTTGAATGCATACTTTTCAATCGTAGTAACGCCATTGCCAATGGTAACACTCGTCAGCGAGGTGCACTTATTGAATGCATCACTTCCAATCGTAGTAACACTATCGGGAATGGTAACATTCGCAAGTCCCGAGCAACCATAGAATGCACTCTTCTTAATCGTAGTAACCTTGTTGCCAATAGTAACACTTTTCAGCGAGGAGCAACTATTGAATGCATACTCTCCAATTCGAGTAACTTCATCACCAATGGTCACCTTTGTAAACTTACTACCAGTGAAAGCGCCAGAATATCCGACAATGTCATAATAACCACCATCAGAAATGTTGCAATTTACAATCAACTCGCCAGTACAACCTTCAAATCCACGCGGACCAATATAATCAACGCCACTACCAATGATTACCTTAGTAAATTTACTATTAGTGAAAATACTTAATATGTTGCCGTTTTCATCAAGCGCCCCACTGTGGATGTCGCAATTTACAGTCAATTCGCCAGTACAACCTTCGAATACACGATATCCAATATCAGCAACGCTATCAGGAATGGTTAAACTCTTAAGGCCCGAACAACCTTCGAATGCATAATCTCCAATCGAAGTAACGCTGTCGGGAATAGTATATTCGGTGAGCCCTGCGGGTACAAAAGAGAACAATACTCCATCTTTAATCAAGCAACGACCATCTTCCGATGCAAGTTTACCCTGAAAACTTGTCAGCGAGGTGCAATTATAGAATGCGTGATATCCAATCTCAGTAACGCCATTGCCAATGGTAACACTTTTAAGCGAGGGGCAATCACGGAATGCCGACTCTCCAATCGAAGTAACACTATCGGGAATGGTAACACTTGTCAGCGAGGTGCAACCAGCGAATGTCCACTCTCCAATTTGAGTAACGCCATCGGGAATGGTCACACTTGTCAGCGATTTGCACCTATTGAATGCATAACTTCCAATCGAAGTAACGCTGTCGGGAATGGTGATGCTTGTCAGCGAGGAGCAACCACCGAATGCCGACTCTCCAATCGAAGTAACGCTGTCGGGAATGGTAACACTTGTCAGCGAGGAGCAATTACCGAATGCAGCAACTCCAATCTCAGTAACGCTATCGGGGATGGTAACACTTGTCAGCGAGGTGCAATACCAGAAAGCCCCTACAATCGAAGTAACGCCATCGGGAATGGTAATACTTTTCAGCGAGGTGCATTCATAGAATGCTTGATATCCAATCGAAGTAACAGGGGCATCAAAGTCTATATAGCCCTTGCCGTCAATATACTCATTGCGTATAATAGTTGCATCGAATGCACTACTATCGTATGGAGTAACAGTACCATACGTAGAGGTATATTCCATAAAATAGCGTTGATTTTGTGTAATGGTGTACTCTGCAACCAACTCTTTGTTATTTGCAGCAACCACCTTCACAACAGCACTCCTCTCTGCGCCCGTATTGTTTTCGGCGATATTGAGCGTTGCCGATTCATTGACCAAAGCCCTTGTAGCAGGAGCAAGCGTAATCCAACTCTTTGCCTCCTCGGGGGTAACAACCTCGCACTCTACGTTGGTCTGGTATGCTATATTGATACTCTGAGCCCAACCTTTGAGATTGAAGGTGTTGTTTTCATCGGCAATGATTGCATCGTTTTGTACTTGGTTGATGGTGTACTCCGCAAAGAGCGTATTGTCGCCAACTTTAACCACTTTAACAACTGCACTCCTCTCGCTGTAAGTTGTGTTCTCCGCAACGGTCAGTGTAGCCGACTCGCTAACCAATGCCCTTGTTGCAGGAGCAATCGAAATCCAACTCTTTGCCTCCTCGGGGATGATGACCTCGCACTCGACGGTGGTCTGGTAGTCGAGAATCACATTGCCACCCTCGGCGGGAACACTGAAAGTGTTTTTCTCGTCGGCAATAATAGCCTCCTTAAACGATTGCGACACCACCAATACTTTCCTTGCCTTGCCACAACTAAAAATGATAGTACCCTCGCGATCATCGTAGGTAAGATCGGCAGAAAGGGTTATGGTTGTGCCACCCTCGCTTGCCTCGCCACCCGAAATGGAGGTAGTAACCCAATCGCAATTGTTGGTCAGGGTCCACTCGTAGTTGCTATATACCTTAACATCTACGCTCTCGCCATCGGGGCTAAAAGTGAGAACCTCTTTGTTAGTGCTAATGTAGGCGTCGTCGGGAATATCGGTTCCCTCGTTGCCGTCGCCGGGCTCCTCGCCGTTACCGTCGCCGGGCTCCTCGCCACTGCCGTCATCGGGTTTCTCATTGGGCTGTTCGGTTTTGTCGTTGGGGTCTACATTGTCGTCCCCTTTCTCCTCGCAACCAACTGCACAAAGTAGTGCAAGTGTGGTAAAAAGTGTGAATAATTTTCTCATAGTAATATAAATTTGGTTTAACTTGTTGTGTTCCAAATTACATTACCGTAGCAACTCCAACTGCGGTGGGTTATGTGCAAAAAGAAAGTGTGGAGTTGATTTCGTTTACTGAATAGAGGCTCTGACAAAACCCTGCGATAATAAACGACACAATGCCCCACACTTGAATAGTATGGGGTATATACACGCAAAAAACGTGCGTAGTCCACATAACTACACAAGAAATGAGTGCTGTTCGTTGTCCTATCGCATTGAAAACTGTCAGATTTTCTATTCAGGACTGCGAAAACACTTTCAAATATGTTCATCCAACGACAATAAATCGTTAGACACCACAAATATAGAAAGAACTCGCGAGAAAAAGGCAGGAAATTGGGAAATAATGCAATTCGTTGGTAGATTGTTTAATACGCAACGGGCTTCCGTGGTTGTAATGCGGTCCTGAAAGACCGTATATAGATGAGTTAAGATGT
>JAGBGK010000072.1 GCA_017936005.1 Tidjanibacter sp. | reverse complement strand
TTCGCAACGAAGAATTATTTTTAGGTTGCATCGTAAAAATAGCTGCAATATCGTGCATGTTTGAGCCTTGAAATTTTAGTGTAGAAAACCGCATCAGTGAGTGCAGAGTGAGTCTGAAAAAGTGCCCTCTGTGCGCGTCTGTCGCAGAAACCGACCATCCCGCCGGGATCACTTAAAGTAACAGAGGCAGGTTCTTCCTGCCTCTGTCTTTTTCGTATGCTATTAGTTGTCAAACCCAAGCAAGTCCCTTATCGGAGATTGTATATGGCATTCTATGAGGGCGGATTCCTATCGTTCTCGCAAGAATTCGGGAATTTGGGGTGTGGCACCACGCTGCGAGCAGACATACGCTGCTAGCTCCACTGCGTGGCGATGGGAATCTGCTATGGTACGCCCATTCACAAGGCCACTCACAAAGGCTGCCGTAAACGAGTCGCCTGCACCAACTGTATCCACTACCTCAACCTTCGGAGTGTCGATGCGAGAAATCTTCTCCGCCCCAACAACAACACTCTCTTTACTACCGCAGGTGTACACCACATACCTCAATCCGAACAGCTTCAACAACTCTTTGCATTGTTCAATGGGTTGGCCCACAAGGGAATAGTATTCTTGCAGCAGAGGTAGCTCGTCATCATTGAGTTTTAGCACATCGGCTCGGTGTAGCGACCATTCGATAAACTCCCTATCGTAGTAGTGCTGTCTGATGTTGATGTCGAACACTTTGAGGCACTCCTCTTTTGTGGACTCCACAAAACGAATGATGGTTGCTCGGGACGTTCTGTTGCGTGCAGCAAGCGAGCCCCAACACACAGCATCGGCCTTTTGTGCGAGTGCGTCCATCTCTGGGGTAAAAAGGATGTGGTCCCAAGCGACCCCCTCGTTGATTATATATTGAGGTGTACCCTGACTATCCACCACAACATCTACTTTACTTGTGGGTCTATCGCTACGCTGTACAAATGAGAGTTCTACGCCAATGGGGGCAATTCCTTCCAAGAGTTCATCGCCAAGCGCATCGTTGTCAATGCTACTCACCATAACACCCTTGCAGCCGAGTTGTGTGGCGTGGCAGGCAAAGTTCAGCGGCGCTCCTCCGATTTTCTTACCTCCTGGAAGCATATCCCACAGAACCTCGCCGAGTGCTACGATGGTTGGTTTATTGTTGTTCATAGTTGCGAATGTGGTGGTTTAGAGGTCAATGATTACCTTCATACAACCCTCCCTGTTGGCGTCAATAAACTCGTAGGCTTCCATATATTGTTCCAGAGGGAAGTGGTTTGTGATGAGCGGGGTGAGGCAAATTTTACCTGTAGCCACATTTTCCACAGCCTCAATGTAGTCTTCGTGGAGATACATTAGTGAGCCGATAAGGTAGAGTTCGTGTTCTCCGAGCACCTCCATATCGATTGCGGGGTCTTTGGCGTGTACACCGACGATGATAACATCGCTACCTTTCTCAATGGCACTCATCAGCGAGCGAATAGACGACTCTACACCTGCACACTCGAAGCCCACTTGGAAACCTTCGCCGTCGAAGAGCTCATCTACGGCATCTGCCAGCGAACGTTTTGCAACGTTAAGAACTCCGTCGATACCACATTGTAGTGCAATATCCAAACGCAGGTCGCTAACGTCTGTGATAACAACCTTCTTTGCGCCTCGTGCTTTGGCGAATTGGGCAATGAGGTTGCCGATAGTGCCGGCACCCGACACTACCACATTCTTACCCTTGATGTCGCGGGGACGATTGGAGGCGTGGGCAGCTACTGCCACCGGCTCAATCATTGCAGCATAGTCGAAACTAACACTTTCTGGAACAAACACCACTCTATCTTCGGGCACAATGAAGAGGTCCTGTGCGCAACCCGGAGCGTGGAAGCCCTCTACTTTGAGGTTTTGACACACATTATACTGTCCCCTTCGACAGGGGGCACACTCTCCACACACCTGCTGTGGGCGTGCGGTAGCCTTGTCGCCCACTTTCACGACGGTAACATCTTTACCAACAGCCACGACCTCGCCCGAATATTCGTGGCCCTGCACGATGGGATAGATACACGAGGGGTGTTGTCCGTGGAAGGAGTGTATGTCGGAGCCACACACGCCAATACGTTTGATGGCGAGCAGGATTTCGTTGTCTTTCAGGTCGGCTGTACTGAGAGGTGCTACATCGTGAAGTTCGATGTGGTGGGGTTTTACTAATACGGCTTGTCTCATAGTTTATAGGGATTTTAAGTAATTTGTAATCTGTTTAAGAGAAGGAGCTGCCGACGTGGAGGTTGCTCCGTAAAGGTTGAAACGGGCAGAAGCGTTGGCAAACGTGAGGACTTCACGAGGGGAATAGCCCTCGTGTAGGGCATAAAGAGCTCCGGCGCAGAAGGCATCTCCGGCGCCAACTGTTGATACAATATCCTTGTGTGCTACGGGGATTGTTGGACAATAAAGAGTGTCGCCATTGCGGGTGAGCATATAGCCACCCTCGGGGAAGTGGATTAAGCACACTTCTCCCACTCCGTAATTCATAAGCTCACGAGCTGCCTCGGCCACTTGGTCGAGTAAAATCTCGCCTTCTGCACTACGGAGTGTTCTTTCGCAGCACACACCGGCCTCTACTTCGTTGATGATGAGGTAGTCGGTATATTTCAATGCGGGAAGTACCACTTTGCGTACTCGCTCGCTAACTTCCGACACCATATCTACACTTGTCTTGTAGCCTCGCTGTTGCAGCATGTCGAGTACTCTGGCTGCGACTACTCCATACTCCTCGTCTTCGGCATCGAGTTGGTCAAGGAGCAGAAGGTAGCCAAGGTGAAAAATCTTCGCATTGCACTCTATTGCTTCAATGAGTTGTGGGGAGAGAAGGGCATTGGCTCCTCGGTGGTGGAAGAAGGTGCGAGTGGTGCTACCGCCAATTTCCGACATAACATCGGTGTAGGATGTCGGGGCCTCCACTCTTTGCATTGCACTGCTGTCTATGCCAGCATCTGCCAATTCGTTGAGTATGTCATCGCCAAGTGAATCCAAGCCAACACAACCTCCTGCATAGAGAGGAAGCTCCGTTTGTAGAGCGGCCAAGTCGAGTAACACGTTGTGGGAACACCCACCAAAACCTGTTTGAGTGTGTCGTATAGTGGTGAGGGTACCCTTTTCGGGATACTTGTCCACAAACTTAATGATATCGCAAATCCAGTTACCAACACTGATAATACCACTACGATTCATAGAATTGCCAAATGTTAGGTTTATGCTTTCCCGTCGCTCTCAAAAAGGCGTATGTGCCAAGACACCGACTCTTTTGTTGCCTCCACAATAACATTTTTCATATCAATGTAATTGGGTGTGGCGCTCGTGGCCAAATAGTTTTCCACAGCTTTTGTGGCAGCAATTTGGAGTGCAGTGGCGACGTTGATTTTGGCCACACCATTGTGGGCACACGCTTTGAAATCCTCCTCACTAGTGCCACTACCACCGTGAAGTACCAGCGGTGTATTGCACAAGGAGTTGATTTCTTTGAGTCGGGTAATGTTTAGTTGTGGTGTGGCGATATATTTGCCGTGGAGATTGCCTATGGCAATGGCAAGCGCATCCACACCGGTGCGTTCGATGAAGGTTTTGGCCTCATCGGCTACGGTAAAGATGTCGTTTTCGATGTCGGCCGAGCACTGTGCATCGCCAACATGGCCAAGCTCGGCCTCAATGTCGGCGCCCACAGCTTTGGCGGCACGAACCACAAGCGACGTCTGGTTGACATTCTCCTCAAAAGGGAGGGATGCGCCATCAAACATTACAGAGTTGCAACCCAAGCGCAGGGCTTTGATGCAGGTTTCAAAACTCAAACCGTGGTCGAGATGTACGGCAACGGGCACCGTGGCTCGTTGAGCGGCTTCAATAAATGCAGGCACCATCAACTCTAATGGAGCATAGGGGAACTGAATCTCTGCCACTTGCAGGATAATGGGCGAGCGCAGCTGTTCGGCAGCCTGAATAGCTCCCATAATGTGTTCGGTACTCAGACAGTTGAATGCGCCAACGGCATAACCTCTCTGGTGGGCGTCGGCCAATATTTCGCGAAAAGGAACAAGCATAGCTTTATGTTATTTAGTTGTGATTAAACATTTGTGTTCCTACTTATTGCAAATGGTTGGCTCTTGTTTACTCTTGCCAAGGCAGCAGACACCAAAGCTAATCACTGCACCAATGGGGCACCACCAAGGCCAAGCGATATTTAGTGCAGTACCAAACAGAGGCTCACTCCACCCTGCAAGGATGTTGGGTTGGAGCGCAAGTACAACAAGGGCTCCAACCACAAGGGCCGAGATAACGCTCACCGTATTACCCCTCTTGGTCCACACTGCACAGAGGAACACGCCCAGCATACCGGCATAGGAAAAACTCATAATGCCGAGTGCAAAGTCCACAAGGTTCTGGCCTCCGGCCTCCTGCATCACACAAGCCACAATGGCAAAGGAGGTCAGCACAGCACCCATACCAAGTACCATAATACGCGAAGTGCGCACCTTCTGTTTATTGGTCTGCTCGGGGCGGTTGAACCTCTCACGTAGGGGTTTGTAGATGTCATCCACAAAACTACTTGTCATCGAGTTGATAGCCGAGTTGAACGACGAGAGTGCCGCTGCCAACAGGCCAACAATCATCAGACCCCTGATGCCGGCAGGTACGTTGGAACTGCAAATATACTGCGGAAATACATCTCTCGAATCTTGTGCAATGGTGGCCACCGTCTCCTGCGGCATGATGTGGGGATAGGCAATGTAGAGCAGCGAGCCGATAATCATAAAGATTACCACTACGGGCAACGAAATGAGTTGCGACCAAATGAGCGACACGCTAGCCTTCTTCACCGAACGGCAGGTGAGCTGACGCTGTACGAACTCGTGGTCGGTGCTGAACTGCGCAAACTTGAAGATAGCACACGCAATGAGTGCACCCATCAGGTTGTAAGGCTCAGCGAAGGAGAAACTTGGGTCTATAAGTTTGAGTTTGTTGCCCTCGGGAGCGTGGCGCAGGGTGCCAATTATCTCACCAAACGACTCGGGAATGGCGTTGTAGATGAGAATGATGGAGAGGATACCCGTACCTATAACCAACAAGATTTGGAAGGTATCGATGTAGATTAGTCCTTTGATACCACCCGCCATTGTGTAGATGGTGCTGATGACACCCAGCAGGATAATCGAAATCACAAGGAACGAGAACGAAATCTGTCCGTAGAGCATTACCGACACAGCGATAGCCGCAATGAAGAGCCTCGACCCCGAAGTCAATAACTGACCGATGAGAAACATAATACTTGTGGCGGTCTTGGAGCCATTGCCAAAACGGTTACCTATATAGCCATAAATGGTGATGGAGTTGGCCTTGTAGAGTGTGGGCAGAATGACGAGCGCCGCCAGAATACCTCCAAAGATAGCTCCCACGCTCATCATAATGTAGGTGTAGTTGCCGTCGAAGGCGATTTGTGGCGAGCCTACAAAGGTGCCTGCCGAAATGGATGTACCCACAGCAGCAAAGGCCACCAGCCACATAGGCATCGACCTTCCGCCGAGGAAGTAATCTTCGAGGTTTTTGCTCTTTTTGGAGAAGTAGAAACCGATGCCTGTGAGGGCAACGAGGAAAAATGCAATAATAATCCAGTCGATAATTGCCATAGAGTATTGTAGGTTTTAGTTGGTTACAAGGTTTATCGAGAATCGCTCCTCCTAACACTCCTCACTTCTTTCGGCGGTGGTGTCGATGAGGGTATAGATTTGGTTGTACTGAATGTCGGTACGCCCCACACCCTTTTTCATCAGCGCGATGAGTTCATCCAAATGTGTATAGTAGACATCCCTCGGTAGGGCCTTGTGGTTGTTGCAGATACTTGCAGCCATACCCACAACCTCACCCATCATTGCCGTAGTGCGCATCACCCTCACGGTGCCGAGAGCCACGTGCGAAACGCTGATGTTACGACCGGCCATAAACATATTCTTCACGTCCTTCGAGTAGAAACAACGATAGGGGATAGGGTAGAAGCCCATCGGGTCGAGGTGTCCACAGGATAGGAATTCCCTATTGGGGAAGTATTTGCTGTTTTCGGGGTCGGGATAGTGTTGGTCAATGTACCACGAAGTGGAGGCCGAGCCGTCGGGATAGATGACGTAGTTTTTGAGGTCTTGCTCACGAAGCACAAACTCACCCCTCAACCTGCGTGACTCCCTCTTGCCTGCCACACACGACACCCAGCCGAGATAACTCTTGGCGTAGTCCTCACGCTTGGCGTATCCGTTTTTGAGGTAGGCCCAGTTGGAGTAGGCCACATACATACCGTAGTCCCTGATGCGCTCGGCATCGGCGATTTGGTCATCTCGCATACCAACCTCCCAATACCACTGGCCTCGACGTACCACTTGTACAGTCTGTTCGTCAATTTTCAGGCCCCAATCTATTGCGGGGAAGTCGTTCTCGTTGTCGCCCTCCAAGCAGTACCACTGCAACGAGGCACCCATAGTCATACCATCCTCCACATCAGGAGCCGACACTTCGCCAAAGGTATCCTTCGATTCACGTCCCATGTGCCACTCTGCGCCAGCCAACACACCGAGTGTGGCATCTCCCGTACAATCGGAGAAGAGGTCGCCACTGATGCGAATCTGCTCATAGGTGCGTACGTTGGTCGCAATCACACAAGTAAGCCTATCGCCCTGCTTCTCCACGCCACTCACCTTGTAGCCCTTGTAGAGAGTGATGTTCTCCTCGGCACGTAGTACCTCCATTTTTTTGTCGTCCTCATAGACATCGGCGGTGCGTGCATTACCTTTGGTCTTGGGACCAATTTCATTGAGCAGATAGCCGAGCGAGGGGTAGAGTCCCACATTAATACGTCCACCAAGTCCTACACGAATTTCGGAGGAGTTATTGCCTCCCAGCACAAAGCGGTCCTGAATGAGGGCAACCCTCTTTACACCAAGCCTTGCTGCTGCAATGGCGGCACACATACCTGCCACGCCACCACCAACGACTACAAAATCGTAGTGTCCTTTATCCTCCGGAGCACCAATGGCAAACATATTGCGGCGCAATTCATCAATGGCCTCCACTCCTTCGGCAGGAGCCTCATCAAGAGTTGTGAAAAGGATTGCATCACAACGAGCGTCGAAACCTGTCAGGTCGTGCAGACCAACGGTGTGCCTGCCCTCCGAAATTTCTACCATACCGGCTTTTTGCCACTCCCATTTGGGGGCTTTGTTGCCGAGTGGCAGAGTGATAGGCGTGCCGTCAAGAGTGATGGTAAACTGTCCTGCGGGTGATGCTTCGGGTGCAAATTGTGCTGACCAGTTGATGGTCCTCACAAAGATATGATAGTTGCCCATACAAGGGAAGTGTGCTTCGGTTGTGGCATCCTCAACACCAATACCGAGTCCGTGGGCAAGTAGATAGGAGGAGCCCATCTGTTCCATAAATTGCTGGTCGAGAGTCCACCCTCCGAGGTTGTCAAAACGACTTGCGGAGAGTAGCAATGAGTTCTCTTTTGTGAAATTCATATGGTTGAATAATTGGTTTTGGGTTATTGCTTGTGTGGACGCTTCCCACACGTATATATCATATATCTTTTAGGAACAAAAAACCCTTACAAAAAAGAGAGTGTGTGTAAGTGTTTTTTCTGAGTTATGGATATAGATATATAGAGTTGTTTTGTGCAACATGGAAAACTATTAACTAAATCTAAATACTAATATTTGAGACAAAGATGAAAAGGAGTGAACTTTATGAGGCTCCACTGCTTGACATGGTAGAGTGTACGGTGGAGAGTGGCATTGCTTTTTCGCAAGGCCAAGAGAGTGTAATCGAAGATTTGTTGTACGAAGATTATCAACCCGAGTAGAACTGCTAAAACCATTACGACGATGAAAAAATCTTTATTCTTTTTGAGCGCAGCGCTGGTTTTGGTAAGTTGCGCAACCGATGTGAACGACAATATTAAACCCGAATTACCCGAGGGTGAGTTGACCTTCGTAGCAGGTATCGATAATGAGGATGCTACAAGGGTTGGCCTTACGAGTGGTGTATCTGCTTGGGAGGCTGCCGACCAAATCGGTGTATTTAGTGTTGACGCCGAGAATGCCATTTTGAGTGCCAATATTTCCTATGCTACCGAAGATGCAGGAGCAAAAGCAACCTTTGCCCCAGCAGGCGAGGATGTGGTTGTAGCTGGTACAAAATACTATGCAATGTATCCATATTGCAAAGGCTACCCCAGCAAACTGAATGCTTCGGGCGACTTTGGAGCTGTAGCAGCAGGAGATCCCATCACCGACTACAAATACGCACCTTGGGTCTCCAATGCGACACAGATATTTACTCCCACAGATGGTGGCCTGACAACCTCCAACAACGACTACTACCTCTATGGCAGTGGCGTTGCTCCCGTCGAGGGCAATAAGGTGCAGATGACTTTCACCCACGCACTTCCCATTTTGGAGATTGGTCTGTTGGGTATGGATAGGGTGACTAAGGTTCAGTTGCAAACTGTAACTAAAGCCGACGGTAACGTACAGGCTGAGAATAAGTTCCTCAATGCAAAGGGTATCGTAAACCTTGCAACCGGTGAAATCATCACCACCAATATCGCTTCTACGGGTCACAGGGTAATTGGCTCGATTGAGGGTGGCGCCACACTGAATACAACCACTCCCTTGCGCCTCAAATTTATTGTGGGACGTTTTGAGTGTAAAGACGGTATGACTGTTACCGTAACTTTGGCCGATGGATCTACCATTAATAAGACTATTTGGGAAGGCAAGACCGTGTCGATGTATGATGCAGCGAAGGGTAAGAATAAACACGTCTATCAGCCCATCATCGTGCCTTATGTAACCGCCGAGGCTCCCGCTGAGTTTGCTGCTGCTGGTGGTACCGCAACCATCATTCCCGCCACTTCATCGGCTTGGACCATTACCTCCAAACCCGAATGGGCAACCGTATCGGTCAGTGAAGGTGCCACAGGAGAGGGTTTTGTTGTTACCGTTGAGGCAAGTACTGCTGCTGCTCGCACAGGCGTTATTGAGTTTACCAACGCCGAGGGTGCAAAGGGTAGTGTAACTATCTCACAGGCCGAGTATGTTGCTGTTGCTGCAAACTACTACTCTGTTGTAGTAAACGACATCGATTGGACAGCCTCCTATGTTCAGCACGTTAAGAATGCTGGTGGCGACATTATCGCAACCATCACCAAAGAGTATCTTGGTGCAACTGAGGATAAGCAGGTTGTTGTGGTTTACAATGGAACCAATCTCGCAAGTGGTTTGACACTTGATGGTGCAACCATTGCCATTCCCGATATGAACCCTGCAAATGTGGTTTACGACGGAGGTGAGGGTACAGACGCAGCCGTTGTTTACATCAAGGACGATGGCTCGGAAATTAGCTTCACCGAGCAGGCTGGTGCAAGCACCGCAACCATTGCTCCCTATGTTCTGACCAGCGATGTCAAGGACCACGCCACCGTGAAGATTGGCTCGAAGATTTGGCTTGCAGAGGATTTCTGCACCACCAAGTATGCTGACGGTACTGCCATTGGAACAGAGGACACCTTAACCGAAGGCAGGCGTTATCTCTACAATGGAAATTACCTCTATAATGCTTTTGCATTGGGTCATGGTGCAGAAGGTTCAACAGATTTTACCGACAAGATTTCTCCTGATGGTTGGGCGCTCTTTACCGAAGCAGATTGGAGCGATTTGACAACTTTTGTTGGAGGAACTTATGACAACTACTGGAAAGATGGTGCAAACCTTTCGCTGTATAGCGGTGTAACTTCTGGTAAATATACATATAGTTCCTCTAAGAACAAGTGGACAGCAGCCGCAGTTGCTTATCCTTCAACTCTTGGTCAGAATGTGTCAAGCGATGGAAAAAAGATTGGTTTCTTCGGTATTAATACAACTAAATTTGTAAATACTACCCAGCCTAAAACTTCTTGCTTCCCAGTTCGCCTTGTACAGGAGTAGAGATCTCTGAGAATAATCGCACACAATTTGTAATCTGATTGTTTTGATGACTTTTTATTGGAGGGGTACACGTTTACCCCTCCAATAAAAAGTATCTTTGGGAGCATTTCTTCGATCTTACTCCCAACAACCTACGACCTATGAAGACTTCGCCGTTGGCTATTCAGACACCTATTAGCAGTGAAAACACCATATCTGCTGCCGAAAAGTTGCTTGTAAAGCGACTCAAAGCAGGCGATATGGATGCGTTTGAACTGCTCTACCAAAAATATATCGGCAAGGTGTGGAACTTCACTCACACTCTCCTGCAAGACAAATCTCTTGCCGACGACATCTCCCAAAACGTCTTTATGAAACTTTGGGAGAAACGCGACTATCTCAACGAAGAACGCTCGCTCGGAGCCTACATCTTTACCATTGCAAAACATTTTGTATTCAAACAAACCGAAAAAATGGTGTTGCACGGCAAATACATCGCCGCAACGCAAACACGACTTACCCTGCTGGACAATTCGAGTATCGAGGAGTTGGACGCTCGCTTTATGACCGACTACATCAACGACATCCTCGTTCAACTGCCTGCCTCACGCCGTGAAATATTCGTGATGAGCAAGTTGCAGGGGCTCTCCAACAAGGAGATTGCACAGAAACTCGGAATAGCAGAGAAAACGGTAGAAACCCAACTCTATCGTGCCAACAATTTTGTGAAGAAATTTAAGAGGTAGTGTAAGTATTTTGCACTCGGAATAGATATATCTTTTTGGAATGAAAAACATCGAATTACTCAATAAACTCCTCGCCGGAAACATCTCCCCGTTGGAAAAAGACCAACTTGTGGAGTGGTTTGTGAGTGGAGATGCGCACGACGAACTCGACCCCCTCTACAAGGACGAGTGGCTCAACGCATCCTCCATCATAGCCGATGAAATTAATGGCGAAGTGTGGGAGGACGTAGCAGAGAGAATCTGCTCGGAGGAGTTTCAAACCAAGACAAACCAATCTGCACAACGTTGCACGACTTTTGTGGGGCAGGTGTGTGGTCTGGTGGCAGGCTTGGCCATTGTGCTCAGCTGTATATTGGGCGTGATGCTCCACAACTCGGAGCCTTATGTCATCTCCGTCGAAAGGGGACAAAAGGCCAACATTACACTCCCCGATGGTACAAACGTGGCACTCAACTCGGCCTCCACACTATCCTACCCACGCAACTTTGGCGTGGTGAAGCGCAATGTGAAACTCGAAGGTGAGGCCTATTTCGACGTGGCAAAGAATGGCAGGCCCTTTAAGGTTGAAACATCCCACTTGGATATTGCCGTGATGGGTACAAGTTTCGATGTGAAGGCCTACGATGAGGACGAATCGGTGGTTACAACAGTGGTGGAAGGGTGTGTGAAGGTGTTGTCAGACAATGGTTCTGAGTACATTCTCAACCCACAAGACGAACTAACCTACTCCGTACACAGCAAGAACTTTTCCAAAAACCGTATCGAAGATGTGGAAGAGGTGGCTCTGTGGAGCAAAAACCAACTCGTCTTCCGAGGTGAGAACTTCGAGGAGATTGCTGTGATGTTGTCGAGGTTGTACAATGTTGAGGTCGCTTTCCTCTCCGACGAGGTCAAGCAGTACACCTTCTCGGGTATCATCCGCAACAGCAGCCTCCTCAATGTAGTCGAAATTATGAGCCTTACGGCACCGGTAAAGTGCAAGCTCAGTGGCAATATGATTGTCATCAGCGAGGATCCAGAGCGTAGGGCACTATACGAATAGAAAAAAACAAACAAAATTATTAACTTAAAAATTGTGTGTAATAGATGAAAAAACTTGTCAAAAGAGTTCTTTTCATTGTGGCGTGTATGGTCGCACTACCCTCCGTTGTACAGGCACAAATCACACTATCCGTTAAGGACCAAACAATCCAATCGGTCATCAAACAGATAGAGCGAGGTAGCGACTACGTCTTCTTTTACAGCAACTCCCTCCCCGGATTGGACAAGAAGTGCTCGCTCACAGTGAAAGACGAAGCCATTGAGACGGTGCTCGCAAAATTGTTTGAAGGCACACGCATCTCATTCACAATCAAAGACGACAAGCAGGTGTCGCTAATGGCTAAAAACGATGCCAAAGCACCCTCGTCAGCACCCAAAACATCAGGGCCGCAAAAATCTCAACTCGTTGCCAAAGGTGTGGTGATGGACGAAAAGGGCGAACCGGTGATTGGTGCCACTGTAACACAGGTGGGCACCACCAATGGTACCTCCACCGATGCTTTCGGTCAGTGGACCCTCGCTCTCTCGCCTGTGGGTGAGCAGATTGTGGAGTTCGAGTATCTTGGCTACGCATCGCAGCGTAGGGCGGTGGATGCCTCCAACCCATCGATGGTGGTTGCTATGAAAATGGACGCCACACAGCTGGAAGATGTGGTGGTTGTGGGCTATGGTGTGCAGAAGAAGGTCAACCTCACGGGTTCTATTGCTACGGTGAGAGTGGACGAAGGCTTCGCAGACCGCCCCGTAACCAACATCTCGTCGGGTTTGGCAGGTTTGGTCCCCGGTTTGGCCGTTGCACAAGCTTCGGGTGAGGCTGGTAACAACAGTGCCGAGTTGCTCATTCGTGGTATGGGTACCGTCAATGATGCTTCGCCACTGATTGTTATTGATGGTCTGCCTGGTCTTACTTTGGACCGTGTGAATATGGAAGACGTGGAGAGTATCTCGGTGTTGAAGGACGCTGCTGCCTCGGCCGTGTATGGTGCTCGTGGTGCTAACGGCGTTATCCTCATCACCACCAAGACCGGTAAGAGCGCACAGAAAACACAGGTCAAGTTTTCCTCCTCGTATGCAATCTCGAAGCCTACCAACACATTCCACTTCCTCACCGACTATGCACGTGTGATGCACCTCCAACAGCGTAGGCACGGAGTGAGCGTACTGCTCAAAGACCTCTATTTCAAGGATGCTACGGTGGATGAGTGGTTGGCTATGCAGATGATTGACCCCGTGAACTATCCCAACACCGATTGGTGGGACCAGATTACTCGCACGGGTATTATGCAACGCTACAATATCTCCGCAACGGGTAGTACCGATGTTTCCAACTTCTACGCATCGGGTGGCTATCAGAACGAGGTGGGACAGTTCCTCAACAATGACCACCAGCGATATAACGCACGTTTCAACTACGACTACAAGGTTAAGAACAACATCAACATTGGTGTTCGATTCGATGGTAGTTGGACCAACACGCAGTCGGCTTCCACGGGTAACCTCTGGAACGCCATCCCCGGCATCTACCCCTACGACCCCGAAACGGGACACTATGGTGGTACGATGGCCTATGGCGAGAGTATTTCGGGTGTGAACAACCCTCTGGCTATGCTCAATAGCACCATCAGCAAACGCAGCCGTCAAGAGGCCAACGCTTCGGCCTACCTCGATTGGTCGCCTCTGAAAGGGCTGAAAATGACCGTGGACTACATCATCCACTTCCAAAACACCTTCTCGGCCTCGGCTCCTATGCCCACCGGCCCTGCGTGGAACTTCCAGACCGACTCGCCAACCGAGTTGATTTATGTGCCCAACAACGCAGGTATCGAGAATAATATCTCGACCGGCTGGAAGAGTCAGTTCTCCACCCGTATTGACTACAATACAACCATTGCACGTAATCACGACATCGCTATGTTGGTACTCTACAACGAGGAGTCCAACTTCTCACGCTCGCTGGGCGCAAGCAGGGAGGAGCGTATCGACCCCTCGTTGAGCGAGATTAACGCTGCACTGACCAATGTGCAGACCACTTCGGGTACTTCGGCCGCTTCGGGCCTTAGGTCGTTTGTGGGACGTGTGAACTACTCGGCCTACGACCGCTACCTCTTGGAGGTCAATGCACGTTACGACGGCTACTCACGCTTCACTCGTGGCCACCAGTGGGGACTCTTCCCTTCGGTGTCGGCAGGTTGGAGGTTCTCGGAGGAGGATTTCTTCCAGACCTATATGCCCGAGGCGTGGAGCAATGGTAAATTCAGGGTATCCTACGGCTCGTTGGGTAACAACACAGGTGTGTCGAACTACCAGCAGCTGAACACCCTCACAAGTACTAAATACTACATCAACGACCAAGTGGTGTCGGGTCTGACAAGTACCAAGATTATCAACGAGAGTCTTACTTGGGAAACCACAACGGTGCTTAACGTTGGTGTTGACTTGGGTTTCTTCAAGAATAGGCTCTCTATCGAGGCCGACTACTACAATCGCCTCACCGAAGGTATGATTCAGAGCACCAACGCATCGATGATGATTGGTGGTCTTTCTACTCCCAAGAAAAATATGGGTAGCCTCCTCAACAGGGGTGCCGAGTTGAACATCACTTGGGCCGACAAGGTGAAAGATCTGCGCTACTTGATTAACTTCAATATTTCGCACAACCAATCGCTGCTGCTTTCGTGGAATGAGTATCTTGATACGGGTACCATCTGGATTGGTATGCCCTATAATTTTGCCTATATGTACCACGATTCCGGTTTTATCAACCAGACTTGGATGGACACTTATAGGGGCGTACCACAGAGCAAATTCCCCGGCGACTTGTTGCTGACGGATGTCAATGGTGATGGTCAGGTAAACCGCTACGATATGGTGGCATACCCCCAATATAATCAAGACCGTCCAACAACCAACTACGGATTCAATACGCAGTTGCATTGGAAGGGATTCTCGCTGTCGATGCTGTGGCAGGGTACCTATGGACGTATGGCCAACTGGCGCACCAGCTATAATAACTTCAACTTCGACACTACGGGCTATGCTCCTACTTGGGACCATTGGAATAAACAGTGGACCTACGACAACCGCTATGGCGAGTGGCCAAGGGCGGGTGGTGGTCAGGCTACGGCCAATATGGAGACTACCAACTATTGGTTTGACGATTTGAGTTACCTACGTTTGAAGAACCTTGAAGTTGCTTACAATCTGCCTAAAAAGATGCTCAAAAACATAGGTATAAGTAACGTGAAAGTCTATTTGTCAGGTACCAACCTTTTGACCTTCACCAAGTTCAGGGGCCTTGATCCAGAGAAGAGCAATCTCAATGACCTCTATCCTCTCAACAAGACCTATTCGTTTGGTATCAACATCACCCTCTAATGTGCAAGGAAGTTATGAATAAGAGTATAAAGAGAATATTGACAGCCGTAGCAGGTGTTATTCTGTGTGTGAGCTGCGACCCCAATTTGCTCATTGAGTCGCCCACAGACCGCCTGAGCGATACCCAATTCTGGAATTCGCTGGACGATGCAGAGACCTCGCTCTATGGCACATTGGCTCACTGCCGCAACGTCTTCTATCAGGAGTTTTTCCTCGATGGACACGGCGAGTATGTGAGGATGAACAATAACAAATTCAAACCCTCTGGCTATGGTAGCCGCTTCGATGCAATGTACAAGAGTTGCTACACAGCCATCAACCACCTCAACTACACTATCGACCACACCAACGAGTTCCTCAAAGGTGTGTCGGATGCCGATGACGTGGAAATGCTCGAAAGGGTTGTTGGCGAGGCAAAATTGTGGAGGGCAACAGTCTACCTGAGGCTGGTTGCATTCTGGGGCGATGTGCCTCTGCTGGATCACATCGTTACCGATATGCAGCAAGTGGACACCATTGGCCGTACTTCGATTGCCGCTTTGCGTAAGTTTATGGTGGAAGACCTTACCTATGCATTCGAAAAACTGCCCGAACCGGGTGCCACCATCAAAGGCCGTTCGTCGAAGGTTGCAGCCCTCGCAATGAGGGGTAAGGTGAATCTCTATTGGGCTTCGTGGAACAACTTCGGTTGGCCGGAGGTGGCAGAGATGGGCACCTTCAAGGCAAGCAAGACCGAGGCTTTGAGTGCCTACAAGGCCGCTATGGACGACTTTGAGGATGTTATCAACGACTACGGACTCACACTCTTCCGTGATGGCGAGCCGGGCGATTGGGGTGAGATTGGTAAGTGCGATGTGCTGCCCAACTACTTCTACCTCTTCCAACCCGAAGCTGATGGTTGCTCGGAGATGATTATGACACTCTCCTATGGTGGTCAGGGTACCGACCAGAGTGAGCAGTTGATGTATGAGTTTGGTAATTATAGTACTGAGAAGGCTCCCGGACGACTCACTCCACGTTCGGAGATTATTGACCGCTACCAATCGACCGTCACCGGCGACTTCTGCGAGCCAGTGGTTAGGGACCCCAACGCAAAACTCAAAAATGGCGCTTGCAATCCGGAAACCTACCGCAATAGAGACTATCGTATGAAGGCTACAATGCTGTGGAACGGCGAGAGTATGCCCACGATGATGGAGTTGAAAGACACCGGTGTAAAACGCTATATGTATAAGCAATACACCGGAACTGCAGTTGGCGCAGGAGGTGATGAGTTGGAGCTGCTCACTGTGAGTGAGGATGAAACAGGACTCATCTTCCGTAAGTTCGTGCGTGACCACGCAGGAGCCTACAACAATGAGGGTGACTACGATTTCCCGCTGATTCGTTTGGCCGATGTTTATCTGATGTATGCCGAGGCTGCCAACGAATTCTATGGCGGCTATACCGACCAAGCACTCGCATTGGTTAATAAGGTGCGCCACCGTGGTAACCTCCCCGAATTGGCTCCCGAGAAGTATAGCACCAAGGAGGCCTTCTTTGAGGCTATCAAACAGGAGCGTATCGTGGAACTCATTGGCGAAGGACAGCGCCAGTTCGACATTCGCCGTTGGAGGGATATTGCCAATGTATTTGGTCCCGCCTATGGCTCGGGTGTTCACTTCTTCGACACCAAAGGCTCCGATAAGGGCAATGTGTGGAAGGCTGCTGACCCAAAGAGTTACCAAAAATGCTATGTGTTCCAATTCCCCACTTCGGAGGTGGACCGTAACCCCAATATTGACCAAACTCCTTGCTGGAACTAACAAAAATGTTGAAATAGAATATGAAAAAGATTTTAATGATATTCACTGCGCTGCTCTTTGGCTCGCTCCTGTGGGGCTGCTTCGATTATGCCATTGACGAGGATGGTCTGTTGGTGAGCGAGGACGGCGGTTGCTATGTGCTCAATTTTGACTTGATTGATACCGACCAAAAGACCGTCAAGTCTTCGGTATATCCTCCCGTGATTGACACCACCAGCTGTACCATCGACATCTATGTTGTCTATGGTGCAGTGTTGGACAATGTCTATCCACGATTCAGTCTGTATCTGAACTGTAAACTTGAACCGAAGATTACGGGTCGTATGGACCTGTCTGACATGCAACCCCGCCAGTGGGACGTGATTTCGGGCAACCGCAAGGTTAGGAAGACTTACACCGTTTACTTCCACGAAGAAGAACACATCAAATAAGACCAAAGAGAACTATGAAAAAGACGATTTATTTGTTGATTTGTTCGTTGTTTGCGGGCCTGATGCTGGGTTGTAATTCGCCCGAGGGTCCTACGACTCTGCTGAAAAACGACTGCTTGCACCGCTCATGGGGTATCCACATGGTGGGCGAGGAGCTGGTGTTTGCCTATGCGGCAGCGATGCCCTATGGTACGGGCAAAATTGAGTCGATGAAGGTAACGGCCTCTATCGCAGGTGGCACCTCTACTCGCTTCGACACCCGTGCCTACAAGACTTCTCAGGCAGGTGTGGAGGTTGGCACCACCGTGGCAACCAACATTCCGCAGACAAACCCTTGTTCGAGCAAGGTTGACCTCATTGTGGATACCTGCGCAATTACTCTGCGCTACTACTATGAGATTCCCGAAGAGGCTCGTGATAAGGATGTAACCTTCACATTCTATGCTTCGGCCGACAATGGTGAGGTGGTAAGCTACGAAATGGGCCCCATCCACTGCTCGCGTCAGGACTGTAGAACAGGCTTGGAGGCCAACAACGAGCGTTGCTACATCTCCATTGAGGATATGGCCGTTTATACCTACGACGAGGTTGTGGCTGGCAATAAGAGTGTGGACATCATCTACACCTACAAAACCGTAAAAACCCCCACCTCTCCTTCTGGTAGCAGTTCTATTGGTGGTCTGAACAAGTGCTTTATGGCACCCACCACCGAGGCAATCAATCGTATTGAAGAACTCAAAACTATTCAGTTGCCTCCCGTGGAGCGCAACACCAAACTCCGTGAGTCGGCCCACGCAAAGGATGAGGTTATCGAGCAGAGCAAGTGGCACCTCTACATCACCGATGAGGACTTTGCAGCACTCGATTTCCGCCCAAGTCCTGTGGGTATGGGCTATTCCAACTTGGTTACCAACTTTGTTACGGAGTACAACTGTATTTGGATAGAGAGCGAAGATGGTAGGTATAGGGCTTGGATGTGGGTTAATACTCCCAGCTCGGACCTCACAGACCAGATTACCTTTGGTATGAAACGCTATGAGGTGAAGTAGAGGAGAGTGTAACGAAATACTTATTAGCGAAGTAGGATGAAACGATTGTTTCTCATATCGGCTCTTATGATATGGGTGTGGAGTGGTATGGCGCAGGAGCCTGCCGACTCTACACACCCGCGTATCTTTATGCGCAAAGGTGAACAGAAGGCCTTGGTGGAGAACATTGTTGCCGATGCTGCTTGGACGCAGATGCACGAAGCCTTCATTGAAGAGTGCGATTTTCTGTGTAATGTTGCTCCGATGGAGCGTGTCTTGGAGGGGCCGAGGTTGCACGGAGTGTCGTGTGAGGTGCTCCGCAGGGTGCTCTTTTTGAGTTATGGGTGGCGCACTACGGGCGAGGAGAAGTATGCTCAGAGGGCCGAGAAGGAGGCCCTGCAAGTGTGCCGAAACTTTGTGGATTGGAATCCCAAACACTTCCTCGACGTGGCCGAGATGACGGTGGCGGTGGCTATCGCCTACGATTGGCTCTACGATTGGCTCTCAGAAGGAAGCAAGGCCGAGCTTGTGGAGGCCATTGTTACAAAAGGTTTGGAGCCCTCGCTCAACGACAAATACAATCAGGCATTTGTCCACAAGAAAAGTCGTTACTCCAATTGGGGACAAGTGTGCCACGGTGGACTTGCCATTGGTGCAATTGCCGTACACACCGAGAGGCCAGAGATTGCAGAGCGCATCATTGCCCGTAGTGAGGAATACATAAAACTACCGATGGGTAAAGCCTACCCGCCCGAAGGTTGCTATCCCGAGGGATTTGGCTATTGGGCTTTTGGTACCCAATACAACATTCTCTTTATTGCCGCAATGGAGAGTTATTTCGGCTCGGAGAGGGTTGAGGGCTACAAGGCTATGCCCGGATTTGTGGAGTCGGGAACATTCTCGCAGCAGCTCATTACCCCGATGCTGAAAACTTTTGGCTACTCGGACAACAGCACCCGCATCTACCTCGAACCCGCAACTATGTGGTTCAACTCGGTGAGGCCCGATGCACAACTCTACTATATGCAGGCACGTCTTTTTGAGGAGTTCAATAAGACCAAATCCTATGTTAAGACTATAAAAAATCGCCTTATGCCCCTGATGCTGGTGTGGGGCGCAGGTTTTGGCGAGGGCCCAACAGTGCACCTTGCCAATGCCGAGAAGCCCACAAAGAACTTCTATCTCGGCAAGGGCGAAAATTCGGTGTGTGTGATGCGCACGGGTTGGACCAAGGAGGATATCTATCTGGGCGTGAAGTCGGGTAGGCCCGACAATTTCCACGGTCATATGGACATTGGTAGTTTCTACCTCGAAGCCGACGGCATAAGGTGGTCAACCGACCTCGGCAGCGACCACTATGGCGACATCGCAAAGGCAAAGGTGAGTATGTTTAACATGACGCAGGATAGCCCAAGGTGGAACGTGTTGACCAAGTACAACAACTTTGCCCACAGTACAACCTATCCTGAGGGTGTCTATCAGAAGGTGGACGGTCAGTGCTACTTTGAGGAGTGGTCCGACGAGCAGGGCGATATGTTTGCACAAACGGATATTACCCCCGTATATGAGGGCCATTTGAACTCGCTTGTGCGTAGGGTAAGCCTGCGTGGAAGGAGCGTGAGCGTGGAGGATAAGGTCGTAAATGGCGACAAGGAGCAATGTATGGTGTGGAATATGACCACGTTGGCTACCGAGGCCAAAGTGAACTATCGTCGAAATCGTATCACTCTCTATGGCGTTGACACTTTGGGTATTAAGAGAACTCTTGAATTGAAGGTGCAGTTTGAAAATAGGTGCGAATATGAGGTGGAGTTTGCACCTGCCACCAATCGCAACGACTATGAGAACGACAACAAGGGTGCCTCGTGGTTGCGTATCAAATATGCCCTCGCACCACAAGAGAAGCAGTCCTTGAAGGTGGCCCTAAGGCCCAAGAAATAGTGTGGAATAAGTATACAAAAACGGTAAAAAATATGACATTGAAGAAGATTTTGAAACAGGTGTTTTGTGTGGGCCTTGCGGTTTTCTGCATATCGCTCTGCGCTTGCACCCCCGAGCCAACACCTGGGCCGCTTCCCGGTATTGACGACGAGGACATTGTGAGCCCCACTCCCGACAATCCCAATGGAGCCCTTCTGACTACGGCTCACCCACGTCTGATTTGGAACAAGGGTGAGGAGAAGGTCTTGATGCGCAACATCAATTCTGATGTGCGTTGGAAACGACTGCACGAGGCTATCCTGAGCGAAACAGAGAATGTACTCACGTTGGCTATGCAGGATTTCACTCCCAATGCCCGTGGCGAATTCCACTCGAAGGCTTGCGAGGAGGTGCGCAGAGTTCTCTTTTTGGCCTACTGCTATCGCACCACAGGCGAGCAGAAGTATCTGACCAAGTGTAAGGAGATTATCGCACACGTTTGCGGACTTGCAAGCTGGAACCCCAACCACTTCCTTGATATTGCCGAGCTGACCTTTGCGATGTCATTTGCCTACGATTGGCTCTACGATGCACTCACTACCGATGAGCGTGCAGCCATTATTACCAGCATAAGGGACAAAGCGCTCTTGATTTCGGAAACGGGTACCCCCGGAGCAAGTGCCGAGCAGAAGGACTACGAACTCCGCTGGATGGATATGGAGAGTAACTGGAATCAGGTGTGCCACGGTAGCCTTGCCATTGGTGCTGCCGCCATCTACGAGTCGGAGCCTGAAATCGCCGAGCGAATCATCAAACGCTCCAAAGAGAAGATTATGATTCCTATGCAGGGCGAGTACCCTCCTATGGGTGCCTATCCCGAGGGTATCGGCTATTGGGGCTACGGTACGGCACTCAATGCCATATTTATCAATGTGATGGAGAACTGCTTTGGTCTGACGTCTATGTCGGAAATTAGGGCCGTACAGGGCTTTATGCAGACGGGCCAATACTACTCGCAACTAATCACCAACACGCTCAACACCTTTGCTTTTTCCGACAATAGCACCTCGTTGTTGCTGCCCGAGCAATGCATCTTCTGGTTCTATGCACAGACCACCGACCCAACTCTGCTCTACTATCAGGCCAAGTTGGTGGACAAGTTTACCGACCCTACCACCGACTATAAGAACGACGGCAAGCCCTATTCCAAGCAGCTCGTTACGGGTTCCTATGCTCGCCACTTGCCACTGATGATGGTGTGGGGTGCAGGTACGAGTGGCACCGTTACGGCAAATTTGGATTTGGGCACCCAGCCTTCGTCGCTCTACTACATCGCCGAGGGTAAAAACCCCATTTGTGTTATGCGCAGCGGTTGGGAGACCACCGATTGGTGGGTGGGATTCAAAGCCGGTAACCCCAGCTGTCCTCACGGCCATATGGATGTCGGATGTTTCTTGTTTGAGTATGGCGGTGCAAGGTTTGCTGTGGACTTGGGTAGCGACAGCTACAACAAAGTAAGCTCTCACATCAGCACCTCGCTCTTCGATATGGACGTAAACAGTGCTCGTTGGCACAGCCTTCTGCGCTACAACAACAGGAGTCATAACACCCTAACTATCAATAATAAGTTCCAGAAACTTGAAACCAAGTCGGACTTTACAGAGAGCTCTTCTGACGAGATAAAACAGTATGCTGTTGCCAATCTCACTCCGTCCTATGAAGACCAAGTAAAAACCTTTAAGCGTGGTGTGGCACTGATGGAGAAAAAGTATCTTGTCGTTGAGGACTACATTGAGGCAACTTCGTCTGTTGATGCGGATGTGGTGTGGAACATGACTACCAAGGCAACTTTCGGTGGCTATGATGCCTCCACGGGTATCATCACTTTGAAGGGTAAGAATAGTGCGAGCAAAACCTACACCATCAAACTGAAAGTCGTTGTGGATACCCCCACGGCTATTACTGTTGAGTGTACGCCCGTGTCGGACCACTTGCAGAGTTTCGAAACAGCAGCAGCCAACCACTATTTCCTGCGAATCAAATATAAGGTGCCCAAAGGCACCTCACAGCGTATGAAGTGCTATTTCCTGCCAGATGGCGTAAGCACTTCAACAACAACTGCAAACCTTGTAAAATAACCACAAAATCAGAATAGCAATAGATATGAAAAAAGCTTTCCCCTTGTGTGCGATAGTGGCTCTGGTGACTTTGGCAGTATCGTGCGCCGATTCCCACACCAAGTTCGCAAAGATGTCAGACAAGGCATTTGAGAATGCCGTGGAGCAGTATGCCCCATTGGCAGATAGTATGATAGCCAACCGCCCCGGTAGGTTACCACACTCCATTAAGCCCGATGGTACGTTGGCGGATGTCCCACCAATTTCGTGGGTTAGTGGCTTCTTCCCCGGCTCGCTGTGGTATATCTATGAGTACACCGGCAATGAGGCTTTCAAAGCCTATGCCGAGCACTTCACACACTACTTGAAGAAGATTCAGTATGTGACAAAAACCCACGACCTCGGTTTTATGATGTATTGCAGCTATGGCAATGCCTACCGTCTGACAGGTAAGGAGGAGTACAAAGATGTGGTCGTAACTTCGGCCAAGAGTCTTTCGACTCGTTTTAGCCCCGTGGTTGGCTGTATCAAATCGTGGGAGCCTCGTGTGGGTTGCAATGGTGTTGACCAATGGGATTTCCCTGTGATTATCGACAATATGATGAACCTCGAATTGCTCTTTGAGGCCACTCGTCTGTCGGGCGACTCCACCTTCCATAAGATGGCTGTGAGCCACGCCAACAATACGATGCAAAACCACATTCGCCACGAGGACTATTCGACCTACCACGTTGTGAACTACAATCCCGAAACGGGTGCAGTGGAGCACCAGCGTACTCAGCAGGGTTTTGCCGACAACTCCACTTGGTCGCGTGGTCAGGCGTGGGCTATCTATGGTTTCACGCTCTGCTATCGCTATACTGGCGATGTGGCCTATCTCGAAATAGCCAACAAGTTGGCCGACTTTGTGATTGACAACCCCCGCCTGCCCGAGGATGCAATTCCCGTGTGGGACTACAACGTGGGTGAGGAGGGCTTTGAGCCCGTGAAGGAGTACACCCCCGAACAGATTGCCCAAAAGCCGAGGGATGCTTCGGCTGCGGCTGTGATGGCTTCGGGTATGCTGGAGTTGGCAACCTACAGCAACGAAGAGCAGGCTGCAAGGCTTGTGGCTACGGCGGAGAAGATGTTGCGTTCGCTCGCCTCGAAAGAGTACACCGCAAAGGTGGGCGAAAACAAGCGTATGCTGTTGATGCACTCCGTTACGGCTTTTCCCATCGGACGTGAGATTGATGTGCCATTGAGTTATGCCGACTACTACTATCTCGAAGCGTTGTTGAGGTGGAATAAGATTTTTGGTGCCAAATAGTTGAAACACAAAAAAATAGAACAATATGAAAAGATTTTATTTTGCACTTATTGTGGTCCTTGCGACACTTGCAGTGGCGTGTAACCCTGAGGACGATGGCTACCTCATCATCCAAAACACCCCCATACGTAGCCAAGTGAAGGTTGCGTTGGACTTTATGGTGGATGAGAATATGGGCACCAAGAGCCTCGACTTTGCCATCGGCACCAAACCTTCGGTTATGGACCCAGAGGCAGTGGCTTCAACGGAAGTGAGTCGTGCTGGAGAGAGTGTTGCCATCACCACCCTTCACGTTTTCCAATTCAGCTCGCAGGGTTTGATGTTCACATCGGAAAAGATTGACGTTGCAGGTGGACAAAGTGTTGAACCAACGCTCACTACGGGCCTCGGCCAGATTATCTACATCGTGGCTAATGCAGGCGCCTATGACTTCTCGAAGGTTACCGACCTTACCTCGTTTGAGAGCCTAACATTCCCTATGGATAACATTGCTTCCGATGCCGACATCCCACTGGTTGGCTGTGTGAAGGGCGTTGATATTGAGCCTCTGGGCGAGGGCGTTGGAAAGGTGTCGGTCGGCGGACAACCATTTGAGATTGCCATCAAGAAGATTCTCTCGAAGGTGGTACTCACCTACAACTTTGACGTTGCCGATGCTGTGCTGAGCCAAGTGGTGCTGGCCGATGTTCCTACCTCGGCTCCTTTTGTTGAGCCGGCGGTTGACGGCGTGTTGAGTTTCTTCCCCGAGGGCGCTGTAGCTACCAACTTTACCGACAATGTTGTGGCTGTGGAGGGCGCAGGTACTACTTCTGGTACGCTCACGTGGTATGTGTCCGACAACATTCGTGGCGCTGTTGAGGAGTTTACCGAGCAGTCGCTCAAAAACCCCGCTTCGGCCCCCGAACACAGTACACACATCAAATTCTCGGCTAATGTGAACAATAGCACCAAGATTTACCACTACTCGCTCTATGTTGGCGAGGACAACTGTGGCGACTTTAACGTCTATCGTGGCAACACCTACAATATCACCGTTAATATTGATGACAAGGGTACCGAGATTGACCGCAGGATAGAGGTGGAGACTCCTCCTGTGATTATCATTGACCCCTGGGTGGAGCCTGCTAACTGCTATATGGTCGCTCCTGGTGAGGAGGTTATTATTGGTGCCCGTAAGGTTGTGGGCAATGTGGATAACGATCTCTTGGAGGGTAAGACCTTTGTCGATGCAGTAATCGTTTGGCAGACCAAAGAGAACGACGAGTTGGCACTCGGTGGCGCCGATGCTGTGGCGTATAGTGTTGACGAGAATGGTGCCGAGATTATCACCGTTAAGGCTGCTGCCGAGGGTAACGCTTTGGTGGCTGTGAGGGATGCAGCAGGCGAGATTTTGTGGAGCTGGCACATTTGGGTTACGGCCTATAATCCCGAGGAGGAGAACTTTGTGTACAACAACACAACCTTTATGAATCGCTCGCTGGGTGCTCTGAACTATCGCAAGGGCGACACTCGTACAGCAGGTTGGCTCTATCAGTGGGGCCGTAAAGACCCATTCCCACCAACTGCTACCGAGGGCACCAAGGGCGAGAATGCTCCCATTCAACTCTATGATGCCAATGGTACACTGCTGCCCGCAGTTGATACCAATAGCGAACTTGACTCGCAGATTCCCAAGGCGGATGTGGGTATGGCTGATTCCAATTTAGCCTTTTCGATTGCCAATCCCTACACATTTATCTATAATACCATTAACAAAAGTAATACGGCAGCACAGCCCATACACTGGATTACCAGCAACGCCAATTCGGATGCTATTACTGCTTCTTTGTGGAGTGGTGTGAAGAAGACGGTCTATGACCCCTGCCCCGCAGGATGGCAGGTGTCAGCAACCAACTTCTGGACCAACGACCCCGATAAACACAACTCGTTGACATACACAACAGGTGCTTCCACCTATGACGAGGGTGCTAATGGCTCGATTGTTAATGTGTTAGACAAAGAGTCAGTGTGGTTCCCCTTCCAGGGATATCGTAAGGCCATAAGTCAGGGTGTACAGGGCAACTGCGGCGATGTGGCCGTTGTTTGGTCTGTTAATTGCCACGCTGATGCGCTCCGTACTTGGGCTGTGAAGATTCGTGCAGCCGATTATCGAACAATGATTGATTACCCTAGGGCTGACGGCCTGGCAGTTCGCTGCGTGAAGATTGCACAATAACTATTGGATATAGTAGAAAACACAGCTGAAGGGATTCCCTTTGGCTGTGTTATTTTTGTTTAGTCGGCTTTTGGTGTGTGGACGATTTGTTGGTCGAGTCAAAATATGTGGTCGTGTATAAAAATCAGTGAGTGTTGTGTGAGTGCCGATGTGAATTATTCTGCAATGCTTTGATGCTTCGCATATAACCGAAGTAAACACCTTCCCCGCCGGGATCACAAATAAGGGACAGTCATACTGTCCCTTATTTGTGTTTTGTACTCGTGATTTATATCCGTGATTGGTACTTTTAAGGGTGGGTTTTCGCTCACACCTTCAAACCAACTACCGCTCTACTTTGTCGAGAAGCGGTAGATACAGGTGTGGGTGTACTGTTCGGTGGGGTTGAGTACAATCGACGGAAAGTTGGGGTGGTTGATACCGTCGGGCCATTTTTGGGTTTCGAGTGCCACCGACTCTCGGAAGTCCAACGTGCGGCCATACTTACCCGTGGTGGTACCATCGAAGAAGTTGCCCGAGTAGAACTGCAAACCCACTTGGTCGGTCAGCACCTCCATATAGCGACCATTGGAGGGGCAATAGAGTGTGGCCACGCTCTGCACCGTGCCATCGTCTGCACGATTGAGGCACCAGTTGGCATCATAGCCCTTTCCGAAAGTGAGTTGCTCGTTGGGGGTGTCGATACGCTCGCCAATGGTGTGTGGTTGACGGAAATCGTAGGGGGTACCCTCCACAGCAGCCACCTCGCCTGTGGGAATAAGCCACTCGTTGGTGGGAGTAACGTGGTCGGCATCGATGGTCAAAACGTGGTCCAAAATGGTGCCGTTACCCTCGCCTTTGAGGTTGAAGAAGGAGTGGTGCGAGATGTTCACAAGTGCGGGTGCATCGGTGGTGATGAGGTAGTCCACACGGAACTCGTCCTGCTCGGTGAGGGTGTAGGTCATCGTAATATCCCTATTGGCAGGAAATCCCTCCTCGCCATCGGCAGCCAGCAGGTGCAGAGTGATGCTGTTGTCGCTCACCTCAACCACATCCCACACAACCATATCCACTCCCTTTAAACCTCCGTGGAGAGTCTGTCCGTTGTTGTTCTGCGGAGTGGTGTAGGTTTTGCCATTGAGGGTGAAACAGCCCTCGCCGATGCGGTTGGCAACCACGCCTACACAAGCACCCAAGAAACGCTCACCGGGGTTGTTGATATAGGTGTCGATATTGTTGTAGCCCAACACGATGTCCTCCATCACACCCTCCCTGTCGGGTGTCCAGAGGGTTACCACACGGCCACCAAAGTTGGTAACCTGCATCACGAGATTACCACCTTTGAGGGTGTAGAGCGAGGTTTGCTTTCCGTCCACAGTGGCCTCAAAGTCGGCCTTATTGAGGAGTGGAAGAGTTTGCTGCTGCGAGCAGGCGCACAAGGTGGCGATGGTAGCCACAAGGAGTAGTAGTTTTTTCATTTTGTTTTATTGTTTTCTCACACACAAAGATAGTATTTATTACATTATCTAATCAAAATTCCCTCTACTCTTTGCACATAATTTTGTGGAAACTCATAGGAACGGATGAGTGTTGGTTGAGCCTATGGGATCAATGGTGTAGTGTGGGGACCTAACCAGGTAGTCATATTTGTTTTCCCACATTTTGTGCTATGTTTGTTTAATTCGTTTTTTAATTCGTATCTTTGCCTGATAGCAAGCCCAGATGGTGGCAATCTTGGGGTTTGCGCGAGAGAGATGTAATATATCATAAAGATTAATAATATGAAAATCAAATCTTTGTTTAATGTTTTGTTGGCGGCAGTAGTGTCGCTGGCAACACTCACGCTTGTAGGGTGCACTCCCAATCAAGAATTTGAGTTGGGTAACGGCTCCTCGGTAATACCTCTTACCGTTAAGGAGGGTACCACAACCCACTTCCTCACGGACTACTATCCCCAATGGGAGGGAGCAACAACTCTCGCTTGTGGCGACGAGCGTCTTCAACTGACACCCCTTACCGACAATTTGGAGCAGTTTGAAATCACCGCACAGGGTGGCCCACTTGTAACGACTATTGATGTGTGGCACGATTGGGACAAACTTTCAATCGTTGTGCTCGGTGGCGAGCGTGACACCAAAGGTAGTTATATGTCATCCACCGAGGTGAAGGGTGGGGTTGTTACCATCGTTGCATCCAAACCCGTAGTGGAGGCTGTGGCTATGTGGCAGAATGAGGTCATTGACAAAGTGGAGATTAAGGGCAACATTGTGGAGGTTACCATCCCCAAAGTGGCCAAAAAGCACCAGCGTTCGCAGGTGCGTGTCTTTGCCGCCTCGGAGGAGGGACGTTTCAACGACGTGCTTCTCCCCTTGGAGTATGGCAAAGTGGTGGTGGACGCAGAGGATATCACCCGTCAGGACTTCCAGTCGCAGATTCTCTACTCGCTGATGATTGACCGTTTCAACAACGGTACAACTGCTAACGATTGGAAAATCAACTCGCCCGAGGTGTTGGACAAGGTCGACTATCAGGGTGGCGACATTGTGGGTATCACCCAGAAGATTGAGGACGGCTTCTTCACCGACCTCGGCATTACGACCATCTGGATTTCGCCCATCACACAAAACCCCTACGATGCGTGGGGACAGAACCGCAATCCCGACACCAAGTTCTCGGGCTACCACGGCTATTGGCCCATTTTCAGCACCGTTGTCGACAAGCGTTTCGGTACCGAAGAGGAGCTTCACACAATGCTTGCTGCGGCCCACAAGGGCGAGATGAATGTGATTCTCGACTATGTGGCCAACCACCTCCACATCAACTCTCCCGTACTCCAAGAGCACCCCGATTGGACCACCGAGTTGATGTTGCCCGATGGCCGTAAGAACATCGGCCTTTGGGATGGCGAAACACGCCTCACGACGTGGTTTGACGAGCACATACCCACCCTCGACACTCGCCGTGATGAGGTGTGTGAGCCTATGACCGACTCGGCACTCCACTGGGTGCGTAAGTTCGACTTCGACGGCTTCCGCCACGATGCTTGCAAACACATTCCGCTGAACTATTGGCGTATGCTCACCCACAAGATGAAGTCCTCAATGCCCAACCGCAACCTCTGGCAGATTGGCGAAACCTATGGCGATATTGAACTCATTGGCTCCTATGTGAAGAGTGGTATGATTGACGCACAGTTCGACTTCAACCTCTATCACACCTCGCGTGATGTGATTGTGGACGAGAGCCGTTCGATGCGTGATATCGCAAGCGTCATTGAGGAGTCGGAGGCTGCCTATGGCTCCCACCACACGATGGGTAACATCACAGGCAACCACGACAAACCCCGCTTCTTGTCGTTGGCCGGTGGCGATATGTCGCTGTGGTGCCCCGACGATAAGGCCGAGGGCTGGCACCGCAAGGTGGGTGTGGGCGACAATGTGAAGGGCTATGCCCGTCTGTCGCTCTTGAAGGCTCTCATCTCCACCGTTCCCGGTGTGCCTTGTGTCTATCAGGGCGACGAGTATGGTATCCCCGGTGCCAACGACCCCGACAACCGCTATATGATGGAGTTTGATGGCTACAACGAGTTCCAGCAGAAGGAACTTGCGGCAACCAAAGCGATGTTTAAGTACCGCCGTGCCTCGATGCCTCTGATGTATGGCGACTACCGCACGCTCCACGTTGACGACGATGTGTTGGTATTCCTGCGCCACTATATGGGCCAATGGGCTGTGGTGGCTCTCAACATTCGCCCCGAGGCTCGCAAGGTTGAGGTGGCTATGCCTGAGGGCTTTGAGGCCAAGAGTGCCGAGGTGGCTCTGGCAGCAGAGGGTGGAGAGGCTACCCTTGTGGGTGGCAACATTAGCCTAAACATCCCCGCCTATGGCTATGTTATTGTAAACAAGTAATCTAAACGATAAATACACTATGAAAAAACTATTCGCATTGGTCGCTCTTGTTGCGACTTTGGTGGGTTGCTCTTGCAACCAAAAGGAGGCTCCTGCCTTCGACAAGTACAATTCGGTAGTCTATGAGCTCAATGTTCGTCAGGCAACCAAGGAGGGTACCTTCGCAGCAGCAGAGCAGTATCTACCCGAACTTAAAGCAATGGGTGTGGACATCGTGTGGTTGATGCCCATCAGCCCCATTGGCGTTGATGGCCGTAAGGGTACACTCGGTTCCTACTACTCCATCATCGACTACAAGGCCATTAACCCCGAGTTTGGTACTATGGAAGATTTCGACCATTTCCTTGCTACCGCTCACGACCTCGGCCTGAAAGTCATCATCGACTGGGTCGCAAACCACACTTCGCGAGATGCTAATTGGTGGAAAGAGGGTAAGAAAGATTGGTACGTTTTGAACGAAAAGACGGGCCTTCCCATTGTGGAGTACGACTGGACCGACATCGCAAAACTCAATTACAAGAACGAGGATATGCGTGCGGCAATGTTGGACGCTCTGAAATTCTGGATTGAGAAGGGTGTTGACGGCTATCGTTGCGATGTTGCTATGCAGATACCTGCCGACTTCTGGAAGGGTGCTTGGGAGGAAGTTCGCAAGATTAACCCCGACGTCTATCTCTTGGCCGAGGGTGAAGATGAGTGGTTGCACGAGGCAGGCTTTGAGGCCACCTATGCTTGGGAGCTCCACCACATCTTCAACGCTATGGCAAAGGGTGGTAGCGAGACCAAGAATGTGGCTGGCGATGGTACCATCAAGACCAAAGCAAAGGGGGTTAAGGACCTCAAAGAGTATTTGGAGCGTGATGATGTGAAGTATCCTGCTCCTGCTATGCGCCTGATGTTTACCTCCAACCACGACGAGAACTCGTGGGCTGGTACCGAGTTTGAGCGTATGGGCGATGCACACAAGACCTTCGCAGCCCTCACATTTGTTTTGCCCAAGTCGCAGCCACTCATCTACACCGGTCAGGAGATTGCTCTGAACCGCCGCTTGCAGTTCTTCGAGAAGGACTCAATTGTGGAGCTCGTGGATTTGGAGTATGGCAAGGAGTACCGCGACTTCTACCGCACACTCTGCTCGTTCCGCCACGCAAATAAGGCTTTGGCTGCGGGTGAGAATGTAGCACCTGTGAAGTTTGTTGAGGGTGTAGGCGAGAATGTGTTGGCATTCACTCGCACCAAGGAGGACAACACCGTGTTGTGCTTGTTCAACTTCTCGGCAGAGCCCACCACCGTTACTCTCACCGAGGCAGAGGCCGGCGATTACAACTGCGCTTGTGGTGAGGCAAAAACCTTCAAAGCCGGCGATGTTGTAGAGCTTGCAGGCTGGGGCTTTATGCTTCTGGCAAAATAGGAACAAGCAATACATATAGAAAAGCCCCGAAGTTTCAAAAAACTTCGGGGCTTTACTGTGTATGATGTGTGGTGTTATGCTATGAGTAGGTAGGTTACTACCGAGCAGAGCGTAAGCACCAAACCCACTAACGATTCGTAGGGTATGAGCCTCAGTCGCTCCTTGATGCCCATCTCCACCGAGCCTCCCGTGGCGTGGAAGAACGAGCCGTGGGGTAGGTGGTCCAACACTGTGGCACCGGCGTTAATCATCGCAGCACCCCACACGGCACTCACGCCCGAAGAGAGAATGGCACTGCCAAACGAAGCCGAAGCTACCGTGGCACCTGCTGTGGTGGAGGCTGTGGCTGCCGACATCAGTGCGCCCGACAGGGGTGCAAGCAATACTCGTCCGCCCTCGCCACTACCCATCAGCGAGATGAGCATATCGGTGAGTGCCGAAGCCTTGATGATGCCCGCAATGGCTCCCGTGCCAACCAACAGCACTGCCACCACCGACATCTTCTCCAAGCCATACTTCACGCTTTCGCCCGCGTTGCTCCACGTCCTTGTGGTCAGAATACCCACTATTCCGCCCACGGGGAGCGCAATCAGAGGGTCGACAACAACGCCTGCAAGGGGCCTCAGCGAGAGAAGCACGATGGCTACCAGAGGACCTGCAATGCTTGCCCAAAACGAGGGTAGCTTTTTGCCGCCATCTCCACACTGTTCCCTAATAGCCTCTTTCGTATAGAGGTCTTTGTTGGGCATCAGGGGGATGATGAGGTAGATTGTTACCAGCAGGCCTACAATGGCGGGAAGCACTCCTGCGCCCATAACCGACGAAAGAGGAGCATCCATATTTTCGGCAGCGATGATGGTGTTTGGGTTGGGCGAGATGATGTTGCCACACTTGCCACCGCCCACCATTGCAAGCAGAATTTTCAGTCGGGATGCGCCCACCTTTTGGCCAATCATTATGGCCACGGGGGCTACGGTGATGACGGCAACGTCGATGAATACGCCCACGGCTGTCAGCAACATCACCGATAGGGCAAGAGCCAAGTAGATGTGTTTTTGGCCGAGTTTGCTGACAATGGTGTGGGAGATGCTCTCCGCTGCACCACTCTTAATCAGCACGCCCGAAAGCACTCCGGCGGCCAAAATCCTCACAATAGCAGGAGTGATGTCCTTCACACCACTCACCATTGTTGATGCTGTGGATTCGAGCCCCAGCCCACCGAGCAGACCGCCCACCAATGCGCCCAAAAGCAGGCTATACACGGGCGATACTTTGCGAATAATAAGCACAATGGCGACCCCAAGGCCCACCAATGCACCAATGGCACTCATCATAAAATTGTTCTATTGTTTTGTGGTAAATAGTTTCACAATCTGTGTGGCCGTGCGGGTGAGGTTTTCTCTTGCCACCTCTGGGCGCATAGCCTCTTCCAACGATATGGGGCCCGACACTATGGGCAGTATGGCCGCAAAACCACTCTCGGCCAACTCCTTGCACCACGCCACACCACCACCAACGGCCACCACGGGGATACCCTGTGCCGAGGCTACCTCCAACACTCCGCTGGGTGCTTTGCCCATAACGGTCTGACGGTCCACACGGCCCTCGCCAGTGATAACAAGGTCGCTACCCTCAATCAGCCGGTCGAATTGGAGAGCCTCCATAACCATACCGATACCCCTTTGGAGTCTTGCTCCGAGCAGGGCCACAAAGCCGGCACCAAGGCCACCCGCAGCACCTGCACCCTCTATTGGGGCTACGTCAAGTCCGTTGTGTTGTTTGACAATGTGGGCAAAGTTACGCAGTCCCTCGTCGAGCAGTTCGACCATCTGTGGGGTTGCACCCTTCTGGGGAGCATAGACATAGGCCGCACCGTTGGGCCCATAGAGAGGGTTGGTAACATCGCAGGCCACCGTGAACTCACACTCGGCCAACTCCTCCATTACGCCACTGCGGTCTATGGTCCTAATCTTTGCGAGGTTGCCACCACAAGGCTCAACGACCTCTCCATCCTTGTCCACAAAGCGATAGCCCAAGGCGTGGAGCATACCGATGCCTGCATCGTTGGTTGCACTGCCGCCAATGCCCACCAAAAACCGGCGGCACCCCCTACGGATGGCATCGGCAATGATTTCGCCCGTGCCGAGTGTGGAGGTCAGCATTGGGTTGCGCTCTTCGGGGGAGAGTAGTGGTAGGCCGCTTGCGGAGGCCATCTCCACAATTGCCAATCCCTTGTCGGCAACCATACCATAGCGTGCCACCGTGGGTGCTCCGAGAGGACCTGTTACGGAAATTTCCACAACTTCGCCACCCAGACTATCCACAATGGCCTCGACGGTACCCTCGCCACCATCGGCGATGCTCACTTTGCAAACCTCGCAGTGGGGACACACGCTCCTCACGCCTGCCTCCAACGCCTCGGCCACCTCACGAGAGGATAGTGAGCCCTTGAACGAATCTACCGCTATGGTTACCTTTTTCATAATAAATAAATCGTCAACCGTCAACCGTCAACCGTCAACCGACATTTTGAATTTTGAATTTTG